>NZ_JBHYGR010000034.1:29962-75698 GCF_042738155.1 Kitasatospora sp. NPDC059088
TTCATCTTTGTTTACTAATCGGCGCTAGTTTACACCCACTAACACAAAAGCCAAAACAACCATCAGCGGGCGCGCCCCCGGCCCCCAGCCCCGGGGGCGCTCGCCAGGTACGAAGGGGCAGTACCAGCACCGTGAGGGACACACGAGAGAGCCGGCTGCTGCTCATCCTGCTGGTGGCCGTCGCCTTCGCGCTCATCACCGTGGACATCAAGGGCGGTGAGGACTCCCCGCTCGGCCCGGCCCGGCACGCCGCCGCGAAGGTCCTCGGCCCGGTCGAGCGCGGCGCCGCCACCGTCGTGGACCCGGTCGCGGACACCGTCCGCGCCTTCCGCGACGCCGCCACCGACAGCGGCCGCACCGACCAGCTCGCCCGCGAGAACACCGAACTGCGGCAGAAGCTCGCCTCCTCCGACATGGCCACCGGGCGCACCAAGCAGCTGGACGACCTGCTGCGCACCGCCGGCGCCGGCGGCTACACCGTCAAGGCCGCCCAGGTCATCGCGATCGGCCCGGCCCAGGGCTTCTCCTGGACCATCACCGTCGACGCCGGCAGCGACGACGGCCTCACCCGCGACATGACCGTCATCAACGGCCAGGGCCTGGTCGGCCGGATCACCACCGTCGGCCCGACCACCGCCACCGTGCTGCTCGCCTCCGACCCCGGCTTCTCGGCCGGCACCCGGCTGGAGGGCAGCGGCGAGATCGGCTTCGCCTCCGGCGGCGGCGACAGTCCGATGAAGGTCTCCCTGCTCAACGGGAAGGCCCAGGTCAAGACCGGCGACCGGCTGGTCACCTTCGGCTCGCAGAGCGGCCGCCCGTTCGTGCCCGGCGTCCCGGTCGGCAAGGTCACCGAGGTCCAGGCCAACGCCGGCCAGCTGACCAAGACCGTCCTGGTCGAGCCCTTCGTCCAGTTCACCCGACTGGACTTGGTCGGCGTGGTCGTCGTGCCCCCGCGCACCGACCCGCGCGACGCCGTGCTGCCGCCCGCCCCCACCCCGGGGCAGAGCCAGGCCCCGGCCGCGCCCGCCCAGCCGCAGGGCTCCGCGCCCGCCGCCCCGCCCGCCAAGCCCACTGGGGGGAACTGAGCCATGCGCCTCGCCCGCATCCCCGTCTCGGCCGTCCTGATCCTGCTCGGCCTGATCCTCCAGGTCAGCGTCTTCGGCCGGCTCCAGCTCCCGGGAGCCACCCCGGACATACTGCTCCTCGTCGTGGTCGGCCTGGCCATGGTCTACGGGCCGACCGGCGGCTGCCTGGTCGGCTTCTCGGCCGGCCTGCTGGCCGACCTCGCACCACCCTCCGACCACGCGATCGGCCGCTACGCCCTGGTGCTCTGCCTGATGGGCTACGCCGCCGGGCTGCTGCGCCCCGAGCACGGCCGCCAGCGCTCCGTCTCCGGCGCGCTGCTGGTGGTCGGCGCCGCGGCGATCGCCTCCACCCTGCTGTACGCGCTGGTCGGCGCCCTGGTCGGCGACACCGCGGCCCGGCACGTCGGCCTCGGCGGCCTGGTGGTCAGCGCCCTGCTGTACGACCTGCTGCTGGCCCCGTTCGTGGTGCCGCTGGTGATGATGCTCGGCCGCCGCTTCGGCCGCGACCCGGTGACCGCCGCCGACGACGACGAGAGCGGGCCGGGCCTGGGTCTGGGATCGCTGGCCCGCTACCGCACCACGCGCGAGGTCTCCAGCGGCCCGGCGTACAAGAAGCGGCGCGTGCCCGGCTTCGCCCGGCGCCCGTAACCGGCCGGTCCAGGCCCGCCCCCAGACCTCCTGACCCTCCCGCACCCCTGGAGCGCACGAGACGTGAGCAACATCCCCGAGACCGGCCGTACCCGGCGGGTGACGATCCGTCTGGTGGTTCTGCAGATCCTGGTGCTGTCGCTGCTCGCCACCCTGGGCGGACGGCTCTGGTACCTGCAGATCCGCAACGCCAAGGAGTACACCGCCAAGGCGACCGGCAACCACATCCGCGAGGTGGTCGAACCGGCCGTCCGCGGCGAGATCCTGGACGCCTCCGGGCGGATCCTGGCCGGCAACGAGACCCGGCTGGTGGTGTCCGTCAGCCGCACCTCGCTGCTCCAGCAGAAGGACGGCGGCAAGGGGGTGCTCGGCCGGCTCGCCGACGTGCTCGGGATGCCCGCCAAGGACGTCCAGGAGAAGGTCCGGCTCTGCGACGCCAAGACCCAGCAGCCCTGCTGGAACGGTTCTCCCTACCAGCCGATCCCGGTCACCAAGGAGGCGACCACCCAGCAGGCGATGCAGATAATGGAGCGCCGCGAGGACTTCCCCGGGGTCACCGCGCAGCCCACCGCCGTGCGCCGCTACACCGGCGCCGAGGGCGCCAACATGGCCCAGGTGCTCGGCTACCTCTCGCCGGTCACCGACGACGAGGTCAGCAAGACCGCCGCCAAGAGCGGCCTGGACCGCTACCTGCCGGCCGACCAGATCGGCCGGGCCGGCCTGGAGTCGGTGTACGACCGCGACCTGCGCGGCACCGCCGGCATCACCAAGCTGGAGGTCGACAACCTCGGCCGGGTGATCGGCACCGCCGGCACCGTCGCCCCGCAGACCGGCGACAACCTGGTCACCAGCATCGACGCCCGGGTGCAGAAGGTCGTCGAGGACAACCTGGCGCAGGCCATGAACGACGCCCGGAACACCTTCGACAAGGTCACCAACCGCAACTACGAGGCCGACTCCGGCGCCGCCGTCGTGATGGACGTGCACACCGGCCGGATCGTCGCGATGGCCAGCGCCCCCACCTACGACCCCAACCTCTGGGTCGGCGGCATCAGCGGCAAGGACTACCAGTCGCTGACCAGCAAGGACTCCAACTTCCCGCTGCTGAACCGCGCCATACAGGGTCAGTCCGCCCCCGGCTCGACCTTCAAGGTCGTCTCCACCACCGCCGCCGTGCAGGCCGGCTACTCGCTGGACGGCACCTACGCCTGCCCCAAGAGCCTCACCATCGGCGGCCGCGAGTTCAAGAACTTCGAGAGCGAGAACTTCGGCTCCATCTCCCTGGAGAAGGCGCTGGAGGTCTCCTGCGACACCGTCTTCTACGGCCTGGCCTACGACCAGTGGATGAAGGACGGCGGCATCAAGCCGAAGAACCCGGGCGACTGGTTCTTCAAGACCGCCCACGAGTTCGGCCTCGGCGCCAAGACCGGCATCGACCTGCCGGCCGAGGTCCCCGGCCGGGTGCCGGACCGGCAGTGGAAGCAGTCCTTCTACGACAACAACAAGGACGCCTGGTGCGCCCAGGCGCAGAAGGGCGGCAACAGCTTCTCGGACCAGATCGCCCGGGAGAACTGCGTCGACGGCTACCAGATGCGCGCCGGTGACGCCGTCAACTTCGCGATCGGCCAGGGCGACACCCTCGTCACCCCGGTCCAGATGGCCCGGATCTACTCGGCGCTGGCCAACGGCGGCACCTTCTACCGGCCGACCATCGCCAAGGCGGTGATAAGCCCGAGCGGGGACCTCGTCCGCGACATCGCCCCGCACGAGGACGCCAAGTTCCCGGGCGACCAGAAGCTGCTCAGCTACATCGACCAGGCCACCGCCGGCGTCATCACCAGCGGCACCGCCGCCTGGAAGTTCGCCGGGGCCGGCTGGCCGCAGAACAAGATCGAGCTGCACGCCAAGACCGGCACCGCCGAGGTCGAGGGCAAGCAGACCACCTCCTGGCTGACCACGTACAGCAAGGACTACGCGGTCGTCATGACGATAAGCCAGGGCGGCACCGGCTCCGGCGGCTCCGGCGACGCCGTGCGCCGGATCTACCAGGCGCTGTACGGCGTGGACGACAAGGGCAACATCGACAACGGCAAGGCGCTGCTGCCCGCGCCGCAGGGCCAGCTGCCGAAGTTCAACCCGGACGGCACCGCGATCATCAAGCCGGCCTCGTACGACGCCGGTGCGGACCGGGGGGCCGCCGCCACGCAGCTCACCCCGGTGTCCGCCGCGGCCCCGTCGATGGTGGCCCCGGCCCTGCCCGACGCCGCCCCGGCGGCGGCCTTCCTCGACCCGGCGCCCCCGGCCGGCAGCCCGGCCGCGTACACCGCGGCCGACGCCGCCGCGCTCGAACCGAACCGCCCGGGAAGGGGACGGGCATGACCTCCTACGGCTCGTACCGGCAGCTGCGGCTGAGCCCGCAGCGCAGCGGGGTCTCCAAGGCCCTGGCCAAGGACTCCCCGCTCTGGCGGCTGGACTGGATACTGCTGCTGGCCGGCCTGGCCCTCTCGCTCGTCGGCTCGCTGCTGGTCTGGTCGGCCACCCGCGGGCGCGACAACCTCACCCACGGGGACCCGCAGTACTTCCTCTACCGGCACCTGACGAACTTCGTGATCGGCCTGGTGCTGTGCGCCGTGGTGATAGCGATAGGAGCCCGGCGGGTCCGCACCCTGGTGCCCTTCGTCTACGTCGGCGTGATCCTGCTGCTGATGGCGACGCTCAGCCCGATCGGCTCGACCGTCAACGGCGCCCACTCGTGGATCCAGCTCGGCGGCGGCTTCTCCGTCCAGCCCGCCGAGTTCGCGAAGGTCGCCATCCTGCTGGCGATGGCCGTCGTGCTGTCGGACCAGGTCGACGCGGGGGAGCGGGAGTTCCCCTCGCACCGGGCGGTGTTCCGGGGCCTGGTCTGGGCCTGCCTGCCGATGGGCCTGGTGCTGCTGATGCCGGACGCCGGGTCGGTCATGGTGATGTCCGCGGTCGTGCTCGGCATCCTGCTCGGCTCCGGCGCCGCCAACCGCTGGGTGCTCGGCATCCTGGCGCTCGGGGTCAGCGGGAGCATCGCGATCTGGAAGCTCGGGCTGCTCAGCCAGTACCAGATCGACCGCTTCGCCGCCTTCGCCAACCCCCAGCTCGACCCCAACGGCGTCGGCTACAACACCGCCCAGGCCCGGATCGCGATCGGCTCGGGCGGACTGACCGGCAAGGGGCTGTTCCACGGCACCCAGACCATCGGGCAGTTCGTGCCGGAGCAGCAGACCGACTTCGTCTTCACCGTCGCCGGTGAGGAACTCGGCTTCGTCGGAGCGCTGGCGATCATCTCGCTGGTCGGCGTGATCCTCTGGCGGGCCTGCCGGATCGCCCGCCAGGCCACCGACCTGTACGGGACGATCGTGGCGGCCGGCATCATCGCCTGGTTCTCCTTCCAGGCCTTCGAGAACATCGGGATGTGCCTGGGCATCATGCCGGTCGCGGGCATCCCGCTGCCCTTCGTCTCCTACGGCGGCTCCTCGATGTTCGCGGTCTGGATCGGCATCGGGCTGCTCCAGGCGGTGCGCAGCCAGCGGCCGATAGCGGCGTGAGCCGTCGGCTCCCCTGAACGTTCGGCTCCCCTGAACGTTCGGCTCCCAGGGCCGGTCCGGATCCCTTCGGACCGGCCCTTCGCCTTGCCCTGCAAGAGAGTTGACGAATCGTCAGGCGGGATGCAAGAGGCAGTCGGCGGCGGTCAGGACCGCCCGGGTCTGGTGGGCCAGCTGCTCCTGGACCGGCACCCAGCGGGCACCGAAGCGGTGCCGCAGCCGCTCCAGGCTGTCCGCCACGACGGCGCGGGCGCGCTCCCGGGTGGCCTCGGCGGCCGGGCCGCGGGCGTCGGCGAGCAGCCGCAGCAGGATCGAGGCCACCCGCAGCGGCAGCCGGGCGGCGACCAGCCCGGCCGTGGTCGCCCGGGCGGCGCTCAGCGGGCCGGGGCACCACAGCTCCAGCCACTCGGCGGCCATCCGCGGGGCCACCGCCAGGTTGAACTCGGCGGTGCGCACCAGCGGGCCGTACGCCTCCCGGGCCTGGGCCGGGACGCGGTCGAGCAGCGCGTCGAGCTGCTCGGTGCGCAGGGTCAGCTCGCGGGCCGCCTCGCCGACGGCCCGCGGCCCGGCCGGATGGACCCGGGCGTCGCCGACCGCGTCCACGGCCCACATCGGGACCTCCAGGACGGCGGTCACCCCGCCGTACCGGGCCGCGTACGACCAGGTGGACAGCTCGGGCTCGTCCGGCAGCGCCCGGGGGGTGCCGGTGCTGCCGGGCGGCGGCATCAGATAGGTGCCGGGGGCGGGGCTGGACCAGCCGACCGCGTCGTAGGAGTCCACGTCCAGCGGGATGCCGGCCCGGTCCGCGGAGCGGGCGAAGCGCTCGGCCAGGCCGCGCACCGGGCCGGTCAGCTGGACGAAGGCGCCGCCGAAGTCCACCCCGTGCAGCGAGCACTGCAGGAAGGGGCGCAGCTCGTCGATCAGCCCGGTCAGCGCCAGGCTCTCCGGCATCGGCGGGCGGCCGGAGCCGGGGGCGGGCAGCAGTTCGGGCTGCTCCTCGAAGGCGGGGCGGAAGAAGTGCTCGTAGTGGCGGCGCATGGTGAGCGGGCCGTCCAGCCAGCCGGCGTTGAGGGCGGCGCCGTCCGGGTCCAGGCAGAGCAGCAGGTGCCAGGACAGCCCGGGCCGGGCGGGGCGCTCCAGCAGCACCTCGGCCAGCCGGACGGCGGCGGCGGTGCCGATCGGCTCGTTCGGGTGCGGGCCGCCGACCACCAGGGCGGCGCGCGGCCCGCGGTCCACCGAGAGCAGCAGCAGCGGGCGCCCGGCCCGGGAGCGGCCCACCTCGCGCAGCCGGCAGCGGTCGGGGTGGCGCAGGGCGAGGCGGCGGGCCGCGCTCTCCGCCTGGGCCGCGGTGGGGTAGCGGGCCGGCCGGGCGTCGGGGGCGCGCAGGGCCAGGGGCCGGACCCGCCGACCGGTGTCGGTCATGGTTCTCCTTGCGACCGGTCGTACGGCCGCCGGGGCGCGCGGGAGTGCCGCGCCGCCGGACGCGGCCTGCGGGCCGGGGGGACGGGCTCCGCGGGGCCGGGGTGAGGGGGCCGCGCGGGGACGGGGGAGGGCGTACTGGGGCGAGCGGGCCGCCGGGGAGTCGGCGTTGGCCGAGCGTACGACCCAACTCCCGTCTCCGGAAGGGGTGCAGGGCCTTGGGCAGGGCCCTGTCAGTACCGCACGGGCGTTCCGGGCGTGTCAACGGCGGACGGGGCCGGGCGGCGGGCGCGCACCGCGCGTGCCGGGGCGGTCACCGGCGGGTGCGGATCGCGCCGGGGCGCACCGGCGGGCAACCGTCCCGGACGGGCCGTTCCCCGGATTGGGCTACCCTTGAGGGTCACCCCTCCCGTGCCGAATCGCGGCACCGAATCACGTCGTAAGGGTTCCTAGTACATGACTGTCGAATCGGTCTTCCCACGCCTGGAGGCACTCCTCCCGCACGTCCAGAAGCCGATCCAGTACGTCGGCGGCGAGCTCAACTCGACCGTCAAGGACTGGGACGCCTGCGACGTCCGCTGGGCGCTGATGTACCCCGACGCCTACGAGGTCGGGCTGCCCAACCAGGGCGTCATGATCCTCTACGAGGTGCTGAACGAGCGCGAGGGGGTGCTGGCCGAGCGCACCTACAGCGTCTGGCCGGACCTCGAGGCACTGATGCGCGAGCACCGGGTGCCGCAGTTCACCGTGGACGCCCACCGCCCGGTCAAGGCCTTCGACGTGTTCGGGCTGTCGTTCTCCACCGAGCTCGGCTACACCAACATGCTGACCGCGCTCGACCTGGCCGGCATCCCGCTGGAGGCCGCGGACCGCACCGACGAGGACCCGATCGTCCTGGCCGGCGGCCACGCGGCGTTCAACCCCGAGCCGATCGCGGACTTCATCGACTGCGCGGTGATCGGCGACGGCGAGCAGGCCGTCCTCGACATCACCGAGATCATCCGCGCCTGGAAGGCCGAGGGCCGCCCGGGCGGGCGCGACGAACTGCTGCTGCGCCTGGCGCGCACCGGCGGGGTGTACGTGCCGAAGTTCTACGACGTGGAGTACCTGGCCGACGGCCGGATCGGCCGCGTCGTGCCGAACGCCCCGGGCGTGCCGTGGCGGGTGTCCAAGCACACCGTGATGGACCTGGACGAGTGGCCGTACCCCAAGCAGCCGCTGGTCCCGCTCGCGGAGACGGTGCACGAGCGGATGTCCGTGGAGATCTTCCGCGGCTGCACCCGCGGCTGCCGCTTCTGCCAGGCCGGCATGATCACGCGCCCCGTGCGGGAGCGAAGCATCACCGGCATCGGCGAGATGGTCGAGCGCGGGCTCAAGGCGACCGGCTTCGAGGAGGTCGGCCTGCTGTCGCTGTCCAGCGCCGACCACACCGAGATCGGTGACATCGCCAAGGGGCTGGCCGACCGCTACACCGAGGACAAGATCGGCCTGTCGCTGCCGTCCACCCGCGTCGACGCCTTCAACATCGACCTCGCCAACGAGCTGTCCCGCAACGGGCGCCGCTCGGGCCTCACCTTCGCCCCCGAGGGCGGCAGCGAGCGCATGCGCAAGGTGATCAACAAGATGGTGTCGGAGGAGGACCTGATCCGCACCGTCGCCACCGCCTACGGCAACGGCTGGCGCCAGGTGAAGCTGTACTTCATGTGCGGCCTGCCCACCGAGACCGACGAGGACGTGCTCCAGATCGGCGAGATGGCGAAGAACGTCATCCAGAAGGGCCGCGAGGTCACCGGCCAGAACGACATCCGCTGCACCGTCTCCATCGGCGGGTTCGTGCCCAAGCCGCACACCCCGTTCCAGTGGGCCCCGCAGCTGTCCGCCGAGGCCACCGACGCCCGCCTGGCCAAGCTGCGCGACTCCATCCGCGGCGACCGCAAGTACGGCAAGAACATCGGCTACCGCTACCACGACGGCAAGCCCGGCATCGTCGAGGGCCTGCTCTCCCGCGGCGACCGCCGGATCGGCGCGGTCATCCGCGCGGTCTACGAGGACGGCGGCCGCTTCGACGGCTGGCGCGAGTACTTCTCGTACGACCGCTGGATGCTCTCCGCCGAGAAGGGCCTGGCCGGCACCGCCGTCGACGTCGACTGGTACACCACCCGCGAGCGCTCCTACGAGGAGGTGCTGCCCTGGGACCACCTGGACAGCGGCCTCGACAAGGACTGGCTGTGGGAGGACTGGCAGGACGCCCTGGAGGAGGTCGAGGTCGACGACTGCCGCTGGACTCCGTGCTTCGACTGCGGCGTGTGCCCCCAGATGGACACGGCCATCCAAATCGGCCCGACCGGTAAGAAGATGCTGCCGCTGACGGTCGTCAACAAGTAGTCGGCGCAGGGCTCTCGACCCCCGTCCGGAGTGTTCCGGGCGGGGGTCGGTCGTGGGCGGCTGACCAGGGGCGGAGCGAGCGGGGCGGCGGGGCGCGTACCCTTTGGGGTGACAGAGTCCGGACAGTGGCGGGTTTGCGCCGCGCCGGACGGGGAGAACTGACTAAGGACTGAGCGACCCTGGCACGCCGTACGCCCGACGGTCCGCCGCCCGCGCCGACGGTGCAGCGGATTCGTCTCCGCTACACCAAGCGCGGCCGGCTCCGCTTCACCAGCCACCGTGACTTCCAGCGCGCCTTCGAGCGCGCCCTGCGCCGGTCCGCCGTTCCGATGGCCTACTCGGCGGGCTTCACCCCGCACCCGAAGGTGTCCTACGCCAACGCCGCCCCGACCGGGGTGGCGAGCGAGGCGGAGTACCTGGAGATCGGCCTGGCCGCCGCGCGCGACCCGGAGCAGCTGCGGGCGCAGCTGGACGAGTCGCTGCCGGACGGCCTGGACGTGATCGACGCGGTCGAGGTGCGCACGCCCAACTTCGTGGAGCGCCTGGAGGCCTCCGAGTGGCTGGTGCGCCTGGACGGCGTCGAGCCGGCCGAGGCCGCCGAGGCGGTCCGCGCGTTCCTCGCCGAGGAGAAGGTCGAGGTCGAGCGCCGGACCAAGAACGGCGTGCGGGTCTTCGACGCGCGCGGTGCGGTGGCGGCGCTCGTCGCCGTCGAGCCGCAGGTCGACGGCGGTGCGGACACGGCGGTCGGAAACGGCCGCGATGTTCGGACGGGCCGTCCCTGTGCGATACTGCGCCTGGTAGTACGACACGCCACACCCGCCGTACGACCCGACGACGTATTGTCCGGTCTCCGTGCGACGGCCGACCTGGCGCCGCCGGTCCCCGCAGAGGTGACCAGGCTGGCGCAGGGGCCGCTCGATGAGGAGTCCGGCACGGTGACCGACCCGCTGGCGCTCGACCGCGCCGCGGCCCCGGCCGGCTGAGAAACGGCCGGCAGGCCGCGCGCTACCGCGTCCGCCTAGGGGGCGGAGGCCGGGTCCAGTGCCTCACTGGACCCGACGGTCCTCCAGGGTTGCCGCGGCTCCCCAGGGGAGCGAGCGTCGTCGCAGCACAGGCCGGCCACTCGGGGCCCGCCGACCACGACGGTCGGTGGGCTCGGGACCCCGTCCGGGAGCCACCCGGGGTTGGGGGACGGCTCAGCTTGGGAAAAACTCAGAAGACTGGTCAGACCAGAAGACTTTCGACACCCCGCGCAACGCGGGGCGCCGAGCGAGACTACGAGCCCCTGTGCGGCCTCGCGTCCGCACGGCGGCACCGTCAAAGGGTCCGGCCCGAGCATCCTCGCGATGCCGGCCGCCCACTGGTGCCGTGCCGTGCCCGGATGTGGAGCCCGGGGGCCTGACGGGAGATCCACCCGCATGCTCGATAACACCGATCCGCAGCAGACTGCGGCCACGGAACAGAACGAAACCGCCGCGACCGGTGGTGAGGGCGCGTCCGCCGCGCCGCCGCGCCGTCGCCGCCGGGCGGTGTCCCGCCCGGCGGGCACCCCGCAGGGTGCGGCCGCCGAGACGGCCGAGACGGTGGTCCCGGTCGAGCCGACGGCCGTTGCGGCCGAGGCGCCCGCCGAGGCGGCGCCGGCGGCCGAGAAGCCGGTCCGGGCCCGCCGGACCCGCAAGCGTGCCGAGGCTCCGGCCGGCGCTCCGGAGGAGACCGCGATCGTGGTCACCGCACCGGAGGCCGAGGCGAAGGCCACGGAGACGAAGACCACGGAGGCGAAGGCCGAGGAGAAGGCGGAGAAGCCCGTTCGGGCCCGTCGGACCCGCAAGAAGGCCGAGGCCCCGGTCGAGGAGCCGGTGGCTGCCGCCCCCGCCCCGGTCGTCGAGCCGGTCGTGGAGCCGGTCGCCGAGCCGGTGGCCGAGGAGGCCCCGGCCGCTCCGGCCCGCCGCCCGCGCCGCCGTCGCGTGGTCGAGGCCGCGCCGGTGGTCGAGGCCCCGGCGGAGGAGCCGGTGGCCGAGGAGCCCGCCGTCGAGGAGGAGCCCGCCGAGGAGGAGGCCGTCGAGGCCGTCGCCGAGGCCCCGGTCGCCGCCGAGCCGGTCGCCGCCCCCGCCCCGGCCGCCGAGGCCGAGCCGCACCACCGGGTGCGCCGCCGCGCCGTGCGCCCGGCCACCGCGGTCTTCCAGGCCCCGGTGTTCCAGGAGCCCGCCCCCTACGTCGCGCCCGCCGCGCCGCAGCAGCCCGCCGCCGCCCCGGCGCCGGTCGAGGCCCCGGCCGTCGAGGCCGAGCGCCAGGACGAGGACGAGTACGAGTACAGCGGTGTCGGCCGCCGCCGCCGGGTCCGCACCCGGGTCGAGCCGAACCGTCGCAGGACGGCCGCCGAGGCGCCGGCCAAGGCCGCCCCGGCCAAGTCGGCCCCGGCCAAGGCCGCTGCGGTGAAGACCGCTCCGGTCAAGGCCGCTCCGGTGAAGGCCGCTCCGGTCGAGGTCCCGGTCGTCGAGGAGCCCGTCGTGGAGGCCCCCGTCGCCGGTCCGGAGGCCGAGGACGAGTGGGAGGACGGCCGTCCGTCCCGCCGCCGCCGTCGGGGCGGCCGTCGCCGCCGCCGTGGCGAGGCCGAGGACTTCGAGGCCGCCGAGGCCGTCGAGACCGAGCAGCCCGCCGCCGAGGAGTCGACCCGGGCCGTCGCCGACGAGGACGACGAGGACGACGACGACCTGGCCGCCGGCCTGTCCTCGTCGCGCCGCCGTCGCCGCCGTCGCCGCCGCAGCGGTGAGGCCGGCGCCGTCGAGGCCGCCGAGACCACCGAGGACGGCGTCCGCACGGTGGTGAAGGTGCGCGAGCCGCGCCGCCGCTCCACCGAGCCGTCCTTCGACCCGGACGAGGTGCAGTCCATCAAGGGCTCGACCCGTCTGGAGGCGAAGAAGCAGCGCCGCCGCGAGGGCCGCGAGCTGGGCCGCCGCCGGGTGCCGATCATCACCGAGGCCGAGTTCCTGGCCCGCCGGGAGTCGGTCGAGCGCGTCATGGTGGTGCGCCAGAACGGCCAGCGCACCCAGATCGGCGTGCTGGAGGACGGCGTGCTGGTCGAGCACTACGTCAACAAGGAGCAGGCCACCTCGTACGTCGGCAACGTCTACCTGGGCAAGGTCCAGAACGTGCTGCCGTCCATGGAGGCCGCGTTCGTCGACATCGGCAAGGGCCGCAACGCGGTGCTGTACGCCGGTGAGGTCAACTTCGGTGCGCTGGGCCACGGCGGCCCGCGTCGGATCGAGTCGGTGCTCAAGTCCGGCCAGTCCGTGCTGGTCCAGGTCTCCAAGGACCCGATCGGCCACAAGGGCGCCCGCCTGACCAGCCAGATCTCGCTGCCCGGCCGCTACCTGGTGTACGTGCCCGAGGGCTCGATGACCGGCATCTCGCGCAAGCTGCCCGAGAACGAGCGGGCCCGCCTCAAGCAGATCCTCAAGAAGATCGTCCCGGACGACGCGGGCGTGATCGTGCGCACCGCCGCCGAGGGCGCCTCCGAGGAGGAGCTGACCCGCGACGTCCAGCGCCTCCAGCAGCAGTGGGAGGACATCCAGAAGAAGGCCGCGACCGGCAACGCCCCGGCGCTGCTGTACGGCGAGCCGGACATGACCGTCCGGGTCGTCCGCGACATCTTCAACGAGGACTTCACCAAGGTCATCGTCTCCGGCGACGAGGCGTGGAAGACCATCCACGAGTACGTCTCCAACGTGGCGCCGGACCTCGCCGAGCGGCTCCAGCGGTGGACCTCCGAGGTGGATGTGTTCGCCACCTACCGGATCGACGAGCAGCTGATGAAGGCGCTGGACCGCAAGGTCTGGCTGCCCAGCGGCGGTTCGCTGGTGATCGACCGCACCGAGGCGATGATCGTCATCGACGTCAACACCGGGAAGTTCGTCGGCCAGGGCGGCAACCTGGAGGAGACGGTCACCCGGAACAACATCGAGGCGGCCGAGGAGATCGTGCGCCAGCTGCGGCTGCGCGACCTCGGCGGCATCATCGTGATCGACTTCATCGACATGGTCCTGGAGTCCAACCGCGACCTGGTGCTGCGCCGACTGCTGGAGTGCCTGGGCCGGGACCGGACCAAGCACCAGGTGGCCGAGGTCACCTCGCTGGGCCTGGTCCAGATGACCCGCAAGCGGGTCGGCCAGGGCCTGCTGGAGTCCTTCTCCGAGGCCTGCGTGCACTGCAACGGCCGCGGCGTGATCGTGCACATGGAGCAGCCGAGCGCCCACGTCCACGCCCCGGCGGCCACCGCCGTCGAGGCGGGCCCGGGCAGCGGCAAGCGCCGTCGCCGGGGCAAGGGCGGCGCGGGCCACGAGGAGCCGCAGGCCGTCGAGGCCGGGTCGGTGGCCGAGGCCGTCGCCGAGGCGTTCGAGGAGCCCGCCGAGCCGGTGCGCGAGGAGATCGAGGGCCAGCTGGCCCTGGAGGTCCCGGGTGTCGAGGCCCCGGCCGTCGGGACCGTGGTGGTCGAGACGCCGAAGGCCGTGGAGGTGGAGGCCCCGGTGGCCGAGGCCCCCGCCGCCGCTCCGGCCGGCCGTCCGCGCCGCCGCGCGGTGCGCAAGGCGACGGCTCCGGCCGGCGCCCCGCAGGCCGCCGAGATCGTGGTGCTGCAGGCGAAGGCCGACGCGGCCCTGGAGGCGGCCCTGGCCGCCGCCGCCCCGGCCGCCGAGCCGGCGGTCGAGGTCGTGGCCGAGCCCGTCGCGGAGGTGGCCCCGGAGGCCGCCGCCGGGACCGCCGTCGCGGAGACCGAGGTCGTCGAGACCCCGGCCGCGGAGGAGGCCCCCGCCGAGGAGGCGTCGGCCGAGGAGGCCCCGGCGCCGAAGAAGCGGGCCGCCCGCAAGACCGCCGCGAAGAAGACCGCCGCCAAGAAGACCACCACGGCGGCCAAGAAGACCACCGCCCGCAAGACCGCGACCAAGCGGACGAGCGCGGCGGCCAAGAAGGCCGCGGCCGCCGAGGGTGATACGGCGTCCGAGTAGTGCCCACGCCGGGGGCGGGAGTCCTTCCCGCCCCCGGTCGTACCGGCCGGTTTGCCCCCTGGGCGGCCGGTCCGTATTCTTGACCATCGGCGTGTCTACGCCGCGCTCCCGAGCACATCACCTCTCCGAGAGCACCGCGCCCCGTGCGCGCGCGTTCGGAGGGAGGCCCCTGTGTCCGTACCCAGGTGGCTGGCGTCGGGAGTTCCGACCGAGTTGGGAAAGTAGGTACCGCATGTACGCGATCGTTCGCGCAGGCGGCCGCCAGCACAAGGTCGCCATCGGCGACGTGCTGGAGATCGACCGTATCGAGGCCAAGCCGGGTGACTCGGTGGAGTTCTCGACCATCCTGGTCGTCGACGGTGACGCCGTCACCTCCGACCCGTGGGTCCTGGCCGGCGTGAAGGCTCACGCCGAGGTGGTCGACCAGACCAAGGGCGACAAGATCGTCATCCTGCGCTACAAGAACAAGACCGGCTACCGCCGTCGTCAGGGTCACCGTCAGAAGCACACCGCGGTGCGCATCACCAGCATCGACTCGGTCAGCAAGTAAGGGGATAGCGAAAAATGGCACACAAGAAGGGCGCAAGCTCTACTCGTAACGGCCGTGACTCGAACGCCCAGCGCCTCGGCGTGAAGCGCTTCGGTGGCCAGGTCGTCTCGGCCGGCGAGATCCTCGTCCGCCAGCGTGGCACCCACTTCCACCCGGGTGCCGGTGTCGGCCGTGGTGGCGACGACACCCTGTTCGCGCTGACCGCCGGTGCGGTGCAGTTCGGCAACCGTCGCGGCCGCAAGGTCGTCAACATCGTGGCCGTCGAGGCCTGAGTCCGAACGGACTCCCGAGTCTGACAGGACTCACACTGAAGGGTGGGCCGGAATTCTCCGGTCCACCCTTCGCGCTTTACGCAGAAGAACCCTTCCCCGTACTGGAGGCACAACCATGACCACCTTCGTGGACCGCGTCGAACTGCACGTCGCCGCGGGTAACGGAGGCCACGGCTGCGCCTCCGTTCACCGTGAGAAGTTCAAGCCGCTCGGCGGACCGGACGGGGGGAACGGCGGTGAGGGCGGCAGTGTCATCCTGACCGTGGACGCGCAGGTCACCACCCTGCTCGAGTACCACCACTCGCCCAAGCGCAAGGCCACCAACGGCAAGCCGGGCGCGGGCGGCAACCGCACCGGCGCCGAGGGCTCCGACCTCGTCCTGCTGGTGCCGGACGGCACCGTGGTGCTGGACCGCCAGGGCAACGTGCTCGCCGACCTGGTCGGCCACGGCACCAGCTTCGTCGCCGCCCAGGGCGGCCGCGGCGGCCTCGGCAACGCCGCGCTCTCCTCGGCCCGCCGCAAGGCGCCCGGCTTCGCGCTGCTCGGCGAGCCCGGCGAGGCCCGCGACATCGTGATGGAGCTCAAGTCCGTCGCCGACGTGGCGCTGGTCGGCTACCCGAGCGCCGGCAAGTCCTCGCTGATCTCGGTGCTCTCCGCCGCCAAGCCGAAGATCGCGGACTACCCGTTCACCACCCTGATCCCCAACCTCGGCGTGGTCACCGCGGGCGAAACCGTCTACACCATCGCCGACGTGCCCGGCCTGATCCCGGGCGCCAGCCAGGGCCGGGGCCTGGGCCTGGAGTTCCTGCGGCACGTCGAGCGCTGCTCGGTGCTGGTGCACGTGCTGGACTGCGCCACCCTGGAGCCCGGCCGCGACCCGCTGACCGACCTGGAGACCATCGAGGCCGAGCTCGCCGAGTACGGCGGTCTGGAGGACCGCCCGCGCCTGGTCGCGCTCAACAAGGTGGACGTCCCGGACGGCCAGGACATCGCCGACCTGACCCGTGCCTCGCTGGAGGAGCGCGGCTACCAGGTGTACGAGGTCTCCGCCGCCTCCCGCAAGGGCCTGCGCGAGCTGAGCTTCGCGGTGGCGAAGATCGTCGCCGAGGCGCGCGCCGCCAAGCCGGCCGAGGAGTCCACCCGGATCGTGATCCGGCCCACGGCCGTCGACGACGAGGGCTTCACCATCGAGGAGGAGGACGGCTCCTACCGCATCCGCGGCGTCAAGCCGGAGCGCTGGGTCCGCCAGACCGACTTCAGCAACGACGAGGCCGTCGGCTACCTGGCCGACCGGCTGGCCCGCCTCGGCATCGAGGACCGGCTGTGGAAGGTCGGCGCTCGCGAGGGCGACACCGTCATCATCGGCCCGGAGGAGAACGCCGTCGTCTTCGACTGGGAGCCGACCATGGCCGCCGGCGCCGAGATGCTCGGCCGCCGCGGTGAGGACCACCGGATGGAGACCCAGCGCCCGGCGGTCGACCGCCGCCGCGAGAAGCAGAAGGGCCGGGACGCGGCCGAGGCCGAGTACCTCGCCTTCGAGGCGCTCTCCAGCGGCCGGCAGGCCGCGATCGAGGACGACGAGGAGCACTGAGTCGACCCCGCCGCGCAGCGGACGGCCCCGCCACCTCGACAGGTGGCGGGGCCGTCCGCTGTGTTCCGGCATGACGCGCCGTCACCTCGCCCGAGGGGTCCGGAGCTTGAGCGGGGCGGGTCCAGCCGGTGAAACCCCCTGGGGGTGACCTGCGCGGATCGCGTAGATTTCGGCCATGGCGGCCGGGCCGGGCCCCGCCGCACCCGCACCACACCGGAAGGGCGTACAGCGAGATGAGCGAGGACTCACTGCGGGAGGAGGTGCTGACCGCACGGCGGATCGTGGTCAAGGTCGGCTCCTCCTCACTCACCACGGCGGCCGGCGGCCTGGACGCCGACCGGGTGGACGCCCTGGTGGACGCGCTCGCCAAGGCGCGCAGCCGCCCGGAGCCGCCGGAGGTGGTGCTCGTCTCCTCCGGTGCCATCGCCGCCGGGCTCGCCCCGCTCGGTCTGGACAAGCGGCCCAAGGACCTGGCCCGCCAGCAGGCCGCGGCCAGCGTCGGCCAGGGGCTGCTGGTCGCGCGGTACACCGCCTCCTTCGCCCGGTACGGCATCCGGGTCGGCCAGGTACTGCTCACCGCCGAGGACGCCAGCCGTCGCGCCCACTACCGCAACGCCTACCGGACACTGGACCAGCTGCTGGCGATGGGCGCGATGCCGGTCGTCAACGAGAACGACACCGTCGCCACCGCCGAAATCAAGTTCGGGGACAACGACCGGCTCGCCGCGCTGGTCGCCCACCTGGTCCGGGCCGACCTGCTGGTGCTGCTCTCCGACGTGGACGGCCTCTACGACGGCGACCCGTCCCGGCCCGGCACCAGCCGGATCGCCGAGGTGAGCGGCCCGCACGACCTCGACGGCATCCAGATCGGCAGCGCCGGCAAGGCGGGCGTGGGCACCGGCGGCATGGTCACCAAGGTGGAGGCGGCCCGGATCGCCACCGGCGCGGGCATCCCGGTGGTGCTCACCGCCGCCAGCCACGCCGCCGACGCGCTGGCCGGGCGGCCCACCGGCACGCTCTTCCGGCGCACCGGCAGCCGCACCTCCGACCGGATGCTCTGGCTGGCCCACGCCAGCAGCCCGCGCGGTGCCCTGCACCTGGACGCGGGCGCGGTCGAGGCGGTCGTCTCCGGCGGCGCCTCGCTGCTGCCCGCCGGGGTGACCAAGGTCGACGGGGACTTCGCCGCGGGTGATCCGGTGGACCTTCTTGCCGAAAACGGCCACATCGTGGCCCGCGGACTGGTCAACTTTGATGCGAGGGAGTTGCCCCGCCTGCTCGGCCGGTCCACCCGCGACCTGGCCCAGGAGTTCGGCGCCGGGTACGAGCGCGAGGTCGTCCACCGCGACGACCTGGTCGTTCTGCACGGCTGACCGGCCGTACGGCCGGCAGCGGCCGGACGGCGCGGCGCGGTCGGCGGGCCGCTCCGTACGGGAGCGGACCGGCCGCGGGCGAGGAGGGGCGCAGCCGTACCGGTCGGCCGGGGGCCGGCGGGCCGGTACGGGACGACACGAGATCGCCGAACAGGAGGCCGCCGGTGGAACGCAGGCGCGAGGCAGCGCTGACCGGAGGGACGGCGGGCCGGCGGCTGACCAGCATCGACGGCGGACGCGGGGACGGCCCCGCCGAGCCGGCCGGTCCGCCGTCGCAGGGGCCCGGCGGGGTGCGCCGGCTGCGGCCGCAGCGCGCGCAGGCGGCGGATCCGCCGAGCGTGCCGGAGCAGGCCCGGCTGTGGCACGTGGTGCTGAGCGTGGCCGGGCAGACCACCCCGCTGTCCGCGCTGCGGGCCTCGCTGGAGCGGCTGGCGCACGACCACTCGTTCTTCCTGACCGCCCGCTACGCGGCCGACCACGCCGAGATCCGCTACTGGGAGCAGGCCCGGGACCTGCACGACGCGGCGGCGATAGCGCTGCGGCTGTGGGGCGAGCACAAGGTGACCGCGAGCCTGCCGCCGTGGGAGATCGTCGGGCTGGAAGTGGTCGACCGGGCGACGTACCGCAAGCGGGTCGCCGAGGGCTTCGGCGATCCGCCGCCGCACCTGGGCGGGGTGCACCCGTACTGAGGGAGGGGCGCGGCCGTACCGGTGGTGGGGCGCGCTCGTGCTGAGGGCGGGGCGCGGGCCGTACCGAGGGCTCGCGGAGCCGTCCGGGCGGTGTCTCACCGGGCGAAATGACGGCTCGGCGGCGCGGGGGCAGTCGCTACCCTTGGCGGCATGACCAACGACCTCGCCACCGCCGACAGCCCCGTCCTCGCCGTAGCGCGCCGTGCCCGGGAGGCGGCCGCCGCGCTCGCCCCGCTGCCGCGCCGGGCCAAGGACGCCGCGCTGCTGGCGATCGCGGACGCGCTGGTCGCCCGCAGCGCCGAGATCGTCGCCGCCAACGCCGAGGACGTGGCCCGGGCCCGCGCGGCGGGGACGGCCGAGTCGGTGGTCGACCGGTTGAGCCTGACCGGCGAGCGGATCGCCGCGATCGCCTCGGACGTGCGGGACGTGGCCGGCCTGGCCGACCCGGTCGGCGAGGTGGTGCGCGGCTACACCCTGCCGAACGGCCTGGACGTGCGTCAGGTGCGGGTGCCGCTCGGCGTGGTCGGCATCATCTACGAGGCCCGGCCGAACGTCACCGTGGACGCCGCCGCGCTCTGCCTCAAGTCCGGCAACGCGGTGCTGCTGCGCGGCTCCGCCTCCGCCTACCGCTCCAACACCGCGCTGGTCGCCGTCCTGCGGGACGCCGTCGGCGCGGCCGGGCTGCCGGCCGACGTGATCCAGCTCGTCCCGGGGGAGAGCCGGGACTCGGTGCAGGAGCTGATGCGCGCCCGCGGCCTGGTCGACGTGCTGATCCCGCGCGGCGGCGCCTCGCTGATCCGCACCGTGGTCGAGGGTTCGACCGTCCCGGTGATCGAGACCGGCACCGGCAACTGTCACGTGTACGTGGACGCCCGGACCGACCTGGCGATGGCCGTCGGCATCCTGCTGAACTCCAAGGCGCAGCGGGTCAGCGTCTGCAACTCCGCCGAGACGCTGCTGGTGCACCAGGACGTCGCGGACGCCTTCCTGCCGCTCGCGCTGGCCGCCCTGGCCGGGGCCGGGGTGACGGTGCACGGCGACGAGGCGGTGCTCAAGGCCGCCGAGGGCACCGGCGTCACCGCGGTGCCCGCCACCGACGAGGACTGGGGCGCCGAGTACCTCTCGTACGACCTGGCGGCGGCCGTGGTGCCCTCGCTGGACGCGGCCGTGGAGCACATCCGCCGCTGGTCCTCGGGCCACACCGAGGCGATCGTCACCACCTCGCAGGCCGCCGCCCGCCGGTTCACCCAGTTGGTGGACTCGACCACGGTGGCCGTCAACGCCTCCACCCGGTTCACCGACGGCGGTGAGTTCGGCTTCGGCGCGGAGATCGGCATCTCCACCCAGAAGCTGCACGCCCGCGGCCCGATGGGCCTGCCGGAGCTGACCAGCACCAAGTACATCGTCACTGGTGACGGGCACGTCCGCGGCGAGGAGACGCAGACCGTGGGCGGGGGCGCGGACGCCGAGTGAGGGCGGGGCGCGGGCGCCGAACGGGGCGCCGCGCGGGGCGGTCGTCACACGGGTGACGGACCAACTGCCGGGAGCCACAGACAAATCGCCCGGCCGGTAATACGCTGAATCCGTGGCTGAGGATGTGGGGGGCTTGCCGTACCCCGACGGCGCCGACCACGGTGGTGCGGACGACGAGTTCGCCACCGTGGTCTTCGATGAGGCCTTCGTCCGGTCCGCCGCCGTGCACGAGCCGACCGCCAAGGAGCGGCAGCTCGCCGCCGCCGAGGCGCGGTTCGAGCCGGACTCCGCGGGACCGGGCTGGAGCTATGACGTGCCGGCTGCGGACGGGCTTCCGCTGGAGCTGCGCCCGTACCCGAGCGGACTCGACGAGGACCACCTCTACCCCGACCCCTGGTCGGGCCCGGGCCGGGCGACCGGCCGCCGGGGCCGGCGGTGGGGGCGGCGCTACGACCCGGTGCGGGCCCGCGGACGGTACGTGGCCCAGCAGCGCTGGCACCGGCCGGTGGCCTGGGTGCTCGCCGTGATCATGGGCGTGAGCCTGGTGGCGGTGGCGGTCGCGGCCGTCTACCAGGGCGTGGGCGGCTCCTCGGGGGCGCCCCGGCGCCCGGAGTCCGGCAGCAGCAGCCCGGGCGCGGACCCGCGGTCGGTGCCGGCCGAGCCGTCACTGGCGGCGTCGACGCCCTAAGGGAGTGTCCGGGGGCGCACGCCCCGGGGCGGTGGTCACGGAGCGTTCCCGGCAATCTGCGCCGGGGCCCTCGTGGCGGGCCCGGTGTGCGCCTACCCTGGTGCTATGGGTGACCCGCGCGAGCCTCCTGAGGGTACGCCCGAGGGCGGTTCCGGCAATGAGGACGAGTTCCGGTCCGTCGTCTTCGACGAGTCGTTCGTCCGGGCTGCCCGGATCCAGGAACTGTCCGCCCGGGAGCGGCTCGCGGGCTCCTTCGGCAAGGCCACCCGGGCCCGGGTGCGGCTCGGGCCGCTGGGCAGCGTGCCGCGTCAGGCGCTGGCCCTGCTGCTGCTCATCCTGCTGGCCTTCGGGGCCGCGGTGTACTTCGGGGTGAACTCGCCCAAGGGGATCCCGGCCCGGCCGGAGGGCAGTCAACTGACCGTCAGCCTGGTCGCGTTGAGCCCGGCTTCGGCCGTGCGCCCGGTCGCCGACCCGGCGCACCCGTTCGCGGCGCTGCCGACCGGGTACGGCGACGGGGCGGCCGGACTGAACACCCCGAGCGGCGCGGGCACCGAGCACTTCAGCAAGGTCGAGGTGACCAAGGCCCTCGACACCGTGCAGCGCTACCTGGTCGCCTCCTCGCTGGCGCCGGCGGAGCTGGTCCAGGGCGTCACCACGGACGTGCGGGTCTTCGTCACGCCCGGTGAGCAGGCCCAGTTCGACGCGAGCGTCGCCCAGCCGGTGGACGACCGGCACCACGCGGTGACCGGCTGGATCGTCCGTTTCGACCCGGCGCAGGTCGCGCTGGCCTCCGACACCGTGAAGGTGGTCGGCGCGATGCGGGTCGACGAGTCGGACGGCGGCACGCTGCAGATCACCACCGACCACACCTTCGTCTACGCGTTGAAGCCCGCCGGCGCCCCGGCCGGCGCCCCGGTCACCCTGGAGACGGTGCGGCGCGAGCTGACCTTCCAACTGGACCGGGTCGACCTGGGGCAGGCGCAGCTGCGGCTGGTGGACGCGGTGCTGCAGGCCGGCCCGGAGCCGTGCACCGCCTCGATGGCGGGCTTCCTGCAGCCGGTGCTGGCCACCGCGCAGGGCACCGCGGTGGCCGCGCCGACGCCGGTCGACCCGGGCAACCACGCGCGGCCGGCCTGGCAGGTGTGCGGGGTGCTGGCCGGGAGCTGAGCGGGGCGGGCGTCGGGGTGGTGGCGGCGTCGGGGGCGGCTTGGGCAGCGGGGCGGCGGGGCGGCGGCGGGGTGGCCGGTGACCCGGGCGGGGCACCGGCCGTCCCGTCGGAGGAGGCGGGGGAGAGGGCGGGGGCGGGGGTCAGCCGTCGGCGCGGTTCCCGGAGTCGCCGCGCTCCCCGGAGCCGTTGCGGGGGCCGGAGTCGTTGCGGCCGCCACCGGTGAAGGTGTCCCGCAGCTTGCCGCCGACCGTCGCGGCGCCGCCGGCCACGTCCCGCAGCAGGCCCATCAGCGGGTCCTTGCTCTCCTTCACCGAGGTCGTGTAGTGCTCGGCGGCGGCCTTCCACTGCTCGCCGACCGAGGTGTCCGGGTCGTCGGTGCGGCGCGGGTAGGCGCCGGCCAGGATCGAGCGGTACTCGTCGCTCTCCGCCCACTTCTTGAGCTGGGCGACCCGGACCACCGCGAACGGGTGGGTCTGCGGCAGCAGCTGGAGCAGCTTGAGCACGCCGTCGCGCAGGTCCCCGGCCTTCTCGTACTCCTCGGCCTGCTCCAGGAAGGCGTCGACGTTCATCTCGGCCAGGTTGTGCCCGCCGGCCAGCTTCATCAGGGCCCGCATGGACGCCTGGAGGTCCTGCCCGGCGAGCAGGCCGGCCCGGTCGCTGGACAGCTCGGCCTTGCGGAACCACTCCTTGAGCGCGGTGACGATGGCCATGATCGCCAGGTTGCCGAGCGGCACCCAGGCGATCCGGGTGGCGATGTTGGTGAGGATCATCAGCATCGTCCGGTAGACCGCGTGGCCGGACATCGCGTGGCCGACCTCGTGGCCGATGACGGAGCGCAGCTCCTCCTCGTCCAGCAGCTCGACCAGGCCGCTGGTGACCACGATGATCGGGGTGTCGATGCCGATGGTGAACGCGTTGACCGTCGGGTCCTGGCTGACGTACAGGTCCGGGACCTGCTCCAGGTCGAGCACGTAGGCGGCGTCGCGGACCATGCCGTACAGCTCGGGGAACTGGCGCTCGGAGGTCTTCACGGCGGTGGCCAGGAACATCAGCCGGATCGAGCGCTCGGAGACCAGCCCGGCGAGCTTGCGCAGGACGTCGTCGAAGCCGGAGAGCCGGCGCAGGGCGACCAGCGCCGAGCGGTCGGCGGGGTGCTCCCAGGCCCGGGTGGAGATCTCGGGGAAGCGCTGACGACGGCGGCTCGGTGCGTTCGCGGTCGTGTCGGTCATGGTCTGCGTACCTCCTGGTCGACGGCGGCCTCGGCGCAGCGCCCGGCCCCCCGCTGGTCTTCGCCGGCAGTGACTCGTCTGCAACGACTGCCTGTGCAACGTCCGCGGTTGCGTACTCGTCCCCGGGGGCGGGCCCGGGCACGGCCCCGGGCACGGCCGCGGTGGCGGTGCGGCGGCGGCTTGGCGGCGGGGCGGGGGCGGGTCGGGCGCGGCGCGGGGGCCGGTGGGCGCTGCCGGTGTGAGGCGGGTTTACCCTGAATGCCCTGGAGAACCGAGACCGGACCCGGCCGCGGTACCGAGCAGTTCGAGGAGTCCCTCAGATGTCCACCGAAGCGCTGGTCAGCCTGGCCGCACCCATCTCCGACGAGGCCGGCCCGGGCCTGTTCCTGCGGATCATCGTGATCGCCTCCTTCGTCGGGATCGGCCTGCTGGTCTGGATCATGGCCCGCGCCTTCCGGGGCCAGTAGACGCCGCGTCCCCCTCGGTTCGCTCACGCCCGGTCAGCGGCGGTGGGCCGCCGAGCGGTTGCCGCGTAACCCCCCGTACGATGACGGGTGGGCCCTCACCGGCCCGGAACCACCCCCAGGTCCGTCACCGAGCCGAGAAGGTCCCGCCGACCATGAGCACTGCTGCCGCACTCCCCGCCCTGAACCTCCTCGCCGAGGGGGGCAACCACGACAGCCTCAACCCGCTGCTGACGGGTGGCGCCGCGCTGTTCATCCTGGTTCTCCTGCTCTTCATCACCACCCGCTTCAACCGGGACCGCTGAGCTCCGTCCCGGGACCGCTCGGGGAGCGTCCGGCCGGTGCGCCGGCCGCTCCCTCACGCATCTGCGGACAACCCCCACACGGGCGTTCCCGCACCGCAACGGGCGTCGCGTAAGGTGTGGCGGCATGGGAGAGCAGGCCGGGAATCCCGGCGGACCGGAACCGGTGAAGAAGCGCCTCGGGGTGATGGGCGGCACCTTCGACCCGATCCACCACGGCCACCTGGTCGCCGCGAGCGAGGTGGCGAGCGCGTTCCACCTGGACGAGGTGATCTTCGTCCCGACCGGTGAGCCGTGGCAGAAGAGCGACCGCCAGGTCACCCCGGCCGAGGACCGCTACCTGATGACGGTCATCGCCACCGCCGAGAACCCGCAGTTCTCGGTGAGCCGGATCGACATCGACCGCGAGGGCCCGACCTACACCGTCGACACCCTGCGCGACCTGCACTCCCTGCACCCGGCCGCGGACCTCTTCTTCATCACCGGCGCCGACGCGCTGGCCCAGATCCTGTCCTGGCACGACTCGGACGAACTCTTCTCGCTGGCCCACTTCATCGGTTGCACCCGTCCGGGGCACACTCTGTCGGACGCCGGGCTTCCGGTGGGCGGGGTCTCCCTGGTGGAGGTCCCGGCGTTGGCCATCTCCTCCACGGACTGCCGCAACCGGGTCGCCAAGGGCGAGCCGGTCTGGTACCTCGTCCCGGACGGGGTGGTCCGCTACATCGACAAGCGGGCGCTCTACGCGCCGCACGGGACCTGAGCCAGGAGCGGGCGTGACCGATCGCAGCGGTAACGGCAGCGGCAACGGCGGGCAGCCGCAGGAGTGGTCCACCGGCCAGTACCAGCAGCCGTACCAGCAGTCGTACCAGGGCCAGGGCCAGGGCGAGGGGCACCCGCAGGGGCAGCAGCAGCCCCCGGCGTACGGGCAGCAGTACGAGGAGCAGCCGTACGGGTCGCAGACGTACGACCAGTACGGGCAGCCGGTGTACGGGCAGGGCTCGTACGGCGGGCAGCAGGCCCAGGCCCAGGCCCAGGGCTACCAGCAGGGCGGCCAGCAGGGCGGCCAGTTCCCGCAGCAGCAGTCGTACGGGCAGCAGGGGTACGAGCCGCAGCCGTACGAGCCGCCGACGTACGACCAGTACGGGCAGCCGGTGTACGGGCAGGACTCGTACGGGGGCTACCAGCAGCAGGGGTACCAGGCGTACCAGCAGCAGCCGTACCAGGCCGCACCGGCCGCGCCGGCCGGGCCGGTGGTCGCCGAGCCGCAGCCGACCGTGCCGCAGCCGTCCGCGCCGGAGCCGTCCGCGCCGGAGCCGTCCGCCCCGGCGGGGCCCGCCGCCGTGCCGCCGCCGCGCCGCCGGACCCCCCGGCCGGGTGCGGAGGCCGCCCCGGCCGCGCAGGCCGCGCCCTCCGAGCAGGTGGCCGGGGCCCGTCCCGGCAAGGCCGGCAGCCGGGCGCCCAAGGACTCCTACCAGACGGGCGAGTTCACCTTCGTCGACGAGGAGGCGGAGGAGTCCGAGGACGTCATCGACTGGTTGAAGTTCGCCGAGTCCCGCAGCGAGGTGCGCGCCGAGCGCCGCCGCAAGCTCAAGAACCGGCTGGTCGGCCTCGGCGTGGTGCTGGCGCTCGCGGCCGGCGGCGTCGGCGGCTACCTGTGGTTCACCGGGGACAAGCCGACCGCGGCCGCCGCGGCGGGCGGGCGGCAGGTCAACGTCGTCCACCTGCGCGACCTCCAGGGCAAGGTGTCCAGCGCGCTGCTGGTCGACGACGCCTCCGGGCACAAGGGCACGGTGCTGCTGCTGCCCGACGTGCTGCGGCTGCCCGGCCCGGGTGACCCGCCGGTGACCACGGTCGGCCAGGCCATGGACGCGATCGGCGCCTCGGCGACCCGCGACGGCCTGTCCACCGTGCTCGGCGCCCCGGTGGCCGGCACCTGGCGGCTGGACACCCCGTACCTGGAACTGCTGGTCTCCCAGCTCGGCGGCGTCCGGGTGGACACCAACGCCGAGACTCGCGAGGGCGGAAAGCCGGACGGCAAGCAGCTCTCCCCGGCGGGCAAGAACACCCTGCTCAGCGGGAAGGCCGCGGTCGCCTACGCC
This sequence comes from Kitasatospora sp. NPDC059088, assembly GCF_042738155.1. Classification (NCBI taxonomy): domain Bacteria; kingdom Bacillati; phylum Actinomycetota; class Actinomycetes; order Kitasatosporales; family Streptomycetaceae; genus Kitasatospora; species Kitasatospora sp. NPDC059088. The sequence continues at coordinate 55,967 of NZ_JBHYGR010000034.1, forward strand.
ACCCTCCAGGCGCCCGGCGAGAACCGGGACGCCCAGCTGGCCCGGTTCGGCCAGGTCATGGACGCCGTGGTGCGCACCATGCCGACCACGTTCAAGGACGCCAAGGACGACGTGCACCGGATGAACGCGGTGCTCGACCCCTCGCTGCCCGAGGACGCCCTGGCCGGCGTGCTCACCCAGCTCGCCCAGCAGGCCAAGGACGGCCACTTCGGCACCGCCGCGCTGACCGTCAAGCCCGACGGCACCCTGGACGAGGCGACCGCCGGCAAGCAGGTCAAGGACGTGCTCGGCGGCACCGTGAAGTCCGCGGCGGCCGGCGACGCCCCCGCCCGGGTCTCGGTCCAGGACGCCTCCGGCAACGACGCGGCGGGCGCCGCGGCGCAGGTCCAGATCGTCAACTCGGGCCTGACGTTCATCCCGGGCGGCGCCAAGACCGCGCCGCAGGCCACCAGTGAGATCCGCTACACCGACGACGCCCGGCAGGGCGCGGCGAAGTCCCTGGCGACCAGCCTGGGGCTGCCGGACACGGCGGTGAAGAAGGTCGGCGACGCCCAGAACGCGGACCTGGTGGTCGTGCTCGGCAAGGACTACCAGCCGCCGAAGACCCAGTAGCGGACCGGCTCCGGCCCCTCGCCCGCCCCGCGGCCCCGGAAATGCGTTCCGAGGCCGCGGGGACGGCGTGAGATCCTGGAAGGCGACCCCTGCCGCCGTGCCGGGGCCGTCCCACGCCGCCGAGCCGGAAGAACACCGTGACCGTCACCGACCACAGCCAGCAGCTCATCAACGTCGCCGCCCAGGCGGCGGCCGACAAGCTCGCGCACAACATCATCGCCTTCGACGTCAGCGAGGTGCTGTCGATCACCGACGCCTTCCTGATCGCCTCCGCGAACAACGACCGCCAGGTCCGCTCGATCGCCGAGGAGATCGAGGACCAGCTGCGCGAGCAACTGGACATCAAGCCGGTGCGCCGCGAGGGCGAGCGCGAGGGCCGCTGGATCCTGCTCGACTACCTGGACATCGTCGTGCACGTCCAGCACTCCGAGGAGCGCTCCTTCTACTCGCTGGACCGCCTCTGGAAGGACTGCCCCGAGCTGCCGCTGCCCGAGGACGCCGTGGAGTCGCGCAACCGCCCCGACGCGATCACCGACGACGCCGGCAACGCCGTCGCCCCGGCCGACGACTTCGGCAAGCCCGAGGACCTGCACTGAGCAGGGATGCGCGCGGCCCGCGCGTCGTCTTCTGGCGGCACGGCCAGACCTCCTGGAACCTCGAATCGCGCTTCCAGGGCACCACGGACATCGACCTGACCGGCCAGGGCGTGCTGCAGGCCCAGCGGGCGGCCCGGCTGCTCTCCGGCCTGCACCCCGACCTGCTGATCTCCTCGGACCTCAAGCGCGCCCGGCGCACCGCCGACGAGCTGGCCCGGGTCACCGGACTGGACGTGCAGCACCACGAGGGGCTGCGGGAGACGTACGCGGGCTCCTGGCAGGGCCTGACCAACGCCGAGATCCGTGAGCGCCACCCGGAGGAGTACGCGGCCTGGGCGGCCGGGGAGCCGGTGCGCCGCGGTGGCGGCGAGCTGTCCACCGAGGTCGCCGACCGCTCGGTGCCGGTGGTGCTGGAGGCGGTCGCCAAGCTGCCGGAGAACGGCACCCTGGTCGTGGTCAGCCACGGCGGCACCATCCGGACCATGCTCGGGCGGCTGCTGGGGCTGGAGCCTCCCGTGTGGGAGTGCTTCGGCGGGCTGTCCAACTGCTGCTGGTCGGTGCTCGGCAGGGGGGCGCGCGGTTGGCGTCTGCTGGAGCACAACGCGGGCACGCTCCCGCAGCCGGTGATCGGCGACGACACCTGACGGCACTCGGCACCTGACGGCACTCGGCGACGGGGGCTTCGAGGGGCCCGGAAGGAGCGGATTTCGCAGTTCCGGGCCTGACCAGCTAGAGTCTTCCTCGTTCGCAGGGAAGGAACGCGGCCCGGAAGGGAAGCGGGAGATCCGGTGAGTGCGGGGCTATAGCTCAGTTGGTAGAGCGCTTGCATGGCATGCAAGAGGTCTGGGGTTCAATTCCCCATAGCTCCACTCCGCATCGGCGGTCGTGGAAATCGGAGTTCCGGAGCCAGGTCGCCAGTGTCGCGGGGCTATAGCTCAGTTGGTAGAGCGCTTGCATGGCATGCAAGAGGTCTGGGGTTCAATTCCCCATAGCTCCACAGTGGTTCGAGAGGCCGTCACCTGAGGGTGGCGGCCTTTCGCGCTTCCTGGGAGGGGATCGCGGGGTGGGGGCCCTCGGGGTCCTGTGCCCCGTACCCGCGCCCTGCTGTTCGCCCGGGTGCCGGCGGGGACGGTGCCAGGCGGGTCGGCTCGGCTCGGGTCGGGTCGGGTCGGGTCGGCTCGGGTCGGGTCGGCTCGGGGACCGGGGGTGCGGTGACCGGGGGTGCGGTGACCGGCCCGGGAAGCGGATTTCAGGAGCACCCCCAGGACCGTGTAAAGTAGTCGATGTCGCCGAGGGAAACCGGACGGAAACGACGGGAAACCCGGTGACATCGCAGGTCAAGGGGCTATAGCTCAGTTGGTAGAGCGCTTGCATGGCATGCAAGAGGTCTGGGGTTCAATTCCCCATAGCTCCACAGTGATCAAGAGCCGCCTCCCGTTACGGGGGGCGGCTCTTCGCCGTTGTGTGCATGCCACCGGCGGACGGGAGGGAAAGACCGCTACCGTCGTGCCATGGCCGATCTGCAGCGAAGGCGGAACGAGGAGCTGGCCCGGATACTGCACCAGCTCGGCTGGAGTCCGGAACGGCTCGCCCGTGAGGTGAGCCTCGCCCTCCCGCCGGGCCTGGCGATCAGCTCCACTGCCCCGTACAAGTGGCGCGACCGCGGCATGGTGCCGCGCAGCCCGCACGACCAGACGGTCTGCGAGGTGCTCAGCCGCACCCTCGGCATAGCCGTCACCTACGAGCAGCTCTGGGGCCGCATGGGCGGCCACCGCGGCGCCAAGATCCTCTCGCCCCGGCTGCTCACCGACCCGTGGACCGCCGACACCGCCCAGACCGCGCTGCGCGAGGCCGCCACCGACGCCGGACCGGTCCGGCTCACCGACCTGTTCCGCAGCGCCGACCTCGACCACGCCGCCGAACGGCTCTCCTCACCGCCACCGCCGGTCGGCGGCGGCGAGGGCGCGCTGCGCGTCGACCCCACCCTGGCCGGCGAGCTCGGCCTCTCCTACCGCAGCAAGCAGCGCCTCGAACGCTCCTGCGGCGGCGGCCTCGTCCTCGGCCCCACCCGCGCCGAACTCGCCATGCTGGCAAAGCTCCTGGAGCTCGGCGCGTACGACGAACGACTCGGCCGCGAACTGTACGGCACCGCCAGCAGGCTGGCCCGGCTGGCCGGCTGGGCCGCGTTCGACCTCGGCCACGACGCGGCCGCCCAGCGGGCCTTCGTCGCCGCGCTGCGCGCCGCCCACGTCAGCGGCGACGTCCGGCTCGGGGTCGCCGGGCTCGGCGCGCTGGTGGCCCTCGCCACCCAGGGCAGCGGCGGGCGCGGCCTGGACGCCGTCACCGCGCTGCGCACCGCCCTGGACGCCCACGGGCCCGCACTCAGCCCCACCGGGCGGGCCCGCCAGTACGGCAGGATCGCCCGCGCCCACGGCCGCCGCGGCGAGGCCGACCAGGCCGAGGCGGCCGCCGCCCGGGCCTTCGCCGAGATCGACGGCGTCCCCGGCACCGAGGAGGCCCGGGCCGACCTCGCCGGGATGGTGGGGGAGGGGCGGCTGGCGCTCGGTCAGCACCGGATGGCGAAGGCCCTGCTCGCCGAGGCCGTCGCCGGGCTCGGGTCGGGGCGCGCCCGGTCCAAGGCGCTGCTGATGGTCCGGCTGGCCGAGACCCACCGGCGGCTCGGCGACCAGCGGGAGGCCGCCCGGACGGCGGGGCTGGCGCGCGCGCTCGCGGCGGGGATGCAGTCGGAGCGGCTGGCCCGGGCGCTGCGGGACTTCGAGGCGGCGGGGCTGCGGGACGGCGGGACGGCGCGGGCGGCTGCGCCGTAGGCGGTGGGGGTGGGCGGTTGGCCGTGGTTCGGCGGTCGGCGGTCGGCTGTGGGGGTGGGCGGCTGTGCGGCGGTCGGTGGCGCGGCGCGGTTGGCCGTGGGGGCCGCAGGGGCGCGGTGCCGCCGGTGGGACGGCCAGGAGAGCCCTGACCTGCTTGCGGTACCCTGAGCCCATGCGAACCGTGCGCCTGCTCCTTAGCCGGCCGCGCTGACCAGGACCGGCCGCGCCCTCGGGCGGTGCCGGAGTCGGCGTGGCGTCCCCTCCTGCGAGGGGATTTTTTGTTTTCCGCCCCCGCCCGCGCCGTGGGAGGGGTCCACGGTCGGCCGCGTCGCGGTTCGCCAACTGACACCGATGGAGCTTGAAGGACCATGAGCGAGACGACCCCTGCGTCCGGCGCGGCCGAGACCGCGACCGAGCCGTTCCGGTACAGCGCCGCGCTGGCGGCGGAGATCGAGTCCCGCTGGCAGGACATCTGGGAGAAGGAGGGCACCTTCCACGCCCCCAACCCCACCGGTGAGCTGGCCGACCCGGCCGCCGGCGACGTCGCCGCGAAGCCGCACAGCTTCATCATGGACATGTTCCCGTACCCCTCGGGCGCGGGCCTGCACGTCGGCCACCCGCTGGGCTACATCGCCACCGACGTCTTCGCCCGATACCAGCGGATGACCGGCCACAACGTGCTGCACACGCTGGGCTACGACGCCTTCGGCCTGCCCGCCGAGCAGTACGCGGTGCAGACCGGCACCCACCCGCGGGTCTCCACCGAGGCCAACATCGCCAACATGCGCCACCAGCTGCGCCGGCTGGGCCTGGGCCACGACCCGCGCCGCTCGATCTCCACGATCGACCCGGACTACTACCGCTGGACGCAGTGGATCTTCCTGCAGATCTTCAACTCCTGGTACGACGAGGCGGCCGGCAAGGCCCGCCCGATCGCCGAGCTGGTCGCCCGGTTCGAGTCCGGCGAGCGTGAGGTGCCGGGCGGCCGCGCCTGGGCCGAACTGACCGCCGGTGAGCGCGACGAGGTGCTGGGCGAGTACCGCCTGGCGTACGCCAAGGAGGTGCCGGTCAACTGGTGCCCGGGCCTGGGCACCGTGCTGGCCAACGAGGAGGTCACCGCGGACGGCCGCTCCGAGCGCGGCAACTTCCCGGTGTTCAAGTCCAACCTGCGCCAGTGGATGATGCGCATCACCGCGTACTCCGACCGCCTGATCGCCGACCTGGACCTGCTGGACTGGCCCGAGGCCATCAAGCTGCAGCAGCGCAACTGGATCGGCCGCTCCGAGGGCGCCCGGGTCGACTTCGCGGTCGACGGCGGGAAGATCACCGTCTTCACCACCCGGCCCGACACCCTGTTCGGCGCCACCTACATGGTGCTGGCGCCCGAGCACGACCTGGTCGACTCGATCGTGCCCGCCGCCTGGCCGGAGGGCGTGCCCGCCGAGTGGACCGGCGGCGCCGCCACCCCCGCCGAGGCCGTCGCCGCCTACCGGGCCACCGCCGCCGCCAAGTCGGACGTCGAGCGCCAGGTCGAGGCCAAGGTCAAGACCGGCGTCTTCACCGGCGCCTACGCCGTCAACCCGGTCAGCGGCGCGTCCGTCCCGGTGTTCATCGCCGACTACGTGCTGATGGGCTACGGCACCGGCGCCATCATGGCCGTCCCCGCCCACGACCACCGCGACTTCGCCTTCGCCCGCGCCTTCGCGCTGCCGATGCGCTGCGTCGTCGAGCCCACCGACGGGCGCGGCTCGGACCCGGCGGAGTGGGACGACGCCTTCGACACCTACGACTCGGTCATCGTCAACTCGGTGCGCTCCGAGGGTGATTCGCCGCAGTCTGGGTCCCGGTCCTCGTCGCTGTCCCTGGACGGGCTGAGCGTGGTCGACGCCAAGGCCGCCGCCACCGCCTGGCTGGCCGAGCGCGGCATCGGCGAGGGCACCGTCAACTACCGCCTGCGCGACTGGCTGTTCAGCCGCCAGCGGTACTGGGGCGAGCCGTTCCCGATCGTCTACGACGAGGACGGCGTGATGCACGCGCTGCCCGAGTCGATGCTGCCGGTCGAGGTCCCCGAGGTCGACGACTACTCGCCGCGCACCTACGACGCGTTCGACTCCGCCTCCTCGCCGGAGACCCCGCTGTCCCGCAACGAGGACTGGGTCAACGTCGAGCTGGACCTGGGCGACGGCGTCCGCAGCTACCGCCGCGAGACCAACACCATGCCCAACTGGGCGGGTTCCTGCTGGTACGACCTGCGCTACGTCGACCCGACCAACGCCGACGCGGTGGCCGACCCGGCCAACGAGCGCTACTGGCTGGGCCCCACCGAGGCCAAGCCGGCCGGCGGCGCCGACCTGTACGTCGGCGGCGCCGAGCACGCCGTGCTGCACCTGCTGTACGCCCGCTTCTGGCACAAGGTGCTGCACGACCTGGGGCACGTCTCCTCCGTCGAGCCGTTCCACAAGCTGTTCAACCAGGGCATGATCACCGCGGACGTCTACCGCGACGAGCGCGGCTTCCCGGTGCCCGCCGCCGAGATCGAGGAGCGCGACGGCAAGTACTTCTGGCAGGGCGAGCCGGTCAAGCGCGAGGCCGGCAAGATGGGCAAGTCCCTGAAGAACGCCGTCGCCCCGGACGAGATCGCCGACGAGTACGGTGCGGACACCCTGCGCCTGTACGAGATGTCGATGGGCCCGCTGGACGTCTCCCGTCCGTGGGACACCCGGGCCGTCGTCGGCTCCTACCGCTTCCTGCAGCGGCTGTGGCGCAACGTCGTCTCCGAGGGCACCGGCGAACTGGTCGTCACGGACGAGGAGCCGGACGACGCGACGCTGCGCGCCCTGCACAAGGCGATCGACGGCATCCGCGGCGACATGGCCGGGCTGCGCTTCAACACGGCCGTCGCCAAGGCGATCGAGCTGAACAACTACCTGGTCAAGCGCGGCTCCACGCCGCGGGCCGTGGCCGAGCAGCTGGTGCTGATGGTCGCGCCGCTGGCCCCGCACATCGCCGAGGAGCTGTGGCGCCGCCTGGGCCACGGCGAGTCGCTGGCGCACACCGACTACCCGGTCGCGGACCCGGCGTACGTGGTCGACGAGTCGGTGACCTGCGTGGTGCAGATCAAGGGCAAGGTCAAGGCCCGGCTGGAGGTCGCGCCGAGCATCACGGACGCGGAGCTGGAGACGCTGGCGCTGGCGGACCCGGCGGTGGTCGCGGCGATCGGTGACGCGGCGGTGCGGAAGGTGATCGCGCGGGCGCCGAAGCTGGTGAACATCGTGACCGGCTGAGGTCGGTTCGGGACGGCTCCGGACAGGAGTTGATCGGGCGGGTGTCCTTCGGGGCGCCCGCCCGGTGTTCTGTCCGGTGTTCTGTCCGGACCTCGTGCGAGGGTGCGGGGAGGGGTGGTGCGGGGCGCGGGGTGCGAAGGGGCGCAGGGGCGCAGGTGGAGCGGGTGCGGGCCCTCCGGGAGATCCCGGATCTGTCCCTGATCTCCGTCCGCCGGCCCGTTCCGGGCCTTCCGGGCCCGGGTGCGGCGGCTACGGTGGAACCCACGGCAGTGCGGCCCGCGTTGGGCCCGGTGGGGGCCGAAACGGCGGCGGAAGGTGACGCGCGATGGACGTGTTCGGCGTGATGATCGGCTTGGTCCTGCTCTTCGGGGTCGCGACGCTCGTCCTGGCCGTGGTCGGCACGGTCAAGGCGGCCAAGGCCGTTGCCGCGAAGGTCGAGAGGCACGAGGCCAACGCCCGGCGCGCCGTCGAGACCGCCACCCTCAAGGCGAAGAAGTACACCAAGGTCGGCCCGCCCGCGCAGATCGCCACCGTCCGCCTCCAGCTGCGGACCTCGCTGGACGGCACCCGACAGGTGCTGGAGGGCGGGCTGGAGCAGGACGGCCAGCTCGGCGAGTCGCTCGCGCTGCTCACCCGGCTCGACGCGCACGCGGCCGAGCTGGACGGCGAGCTGCGGGTGCTGGAACGCGAGCCGGACACCACGCGGATCGCGGCCAAGCTGCCGGAACTGCGCGAGCGCGCGGAGCGGATCACCCACGCCGCGGAGACCATGCGGTGGGCGGCCCAGGACCGGATGCACCGGTTCGCGGACGACGAGCTGAGCCGGCTGAGCCAGGAGTGCGAGAGCGAGGCGGGGGCGCTGCGGCACTGGGACACGGCGGGGGGCGGTGCTGCCGGCTCGGGTGCTGGTGCTGGTGCTGGTGCTGGTGCCGGTGCGGGGGCTGGAGCTGGGGCTGGGGCAGGCGGGGGTGCCGGTGCCGGTGCGGCTCGGGCCGGGCTGACGGACGGCAGGGGGCGGCCCAACGCCGAGGACCTCCTCGGGCTGGCCGACCCGCTGGCGAAGCTGGCGCAGCGGCTGCGGAAGCCGTCGGCGGGGCCCTCCACGGGGCCGTCCGCGAGCTGATTCCCGCGCGCGGCCGGGCCCGCTCAGGAGCGCGCGGACAGCTGCTGTCATCCCGGACGAACGGGGAGTAACCTCCGCCTCATGCCCTCCGACCTCGCACTTGTCACCGATTCCACGGCCTACCTGCCGCAGGCGGCGCTCGACCGGCACGGGATCACGGTGGTACCGCTGAGCGTCGCGGTCGGTGACGAGGTCCGCTGCGAGGGCGTCGAGATCTCACCGAAGGACGTCGCCGAGGCGCTGCGCGGCAAGCATCGGGTGACCACCTCACGGCCCAACCCGGAGACCTTCGCCGCCACCTACCGGGCGGCCGCCGAGGCCGGGGCGCGGGGAATCGTGTCGGTGCACATCTCCGGCGAACTGTCCGGCACGGTCGAGGCCGCCCGGCTGGCCGCCGCCGAGGCGCCGGTGCCCGTGCGGGTGGTCGACAGCCGACTGGTCGGAATGGCCCTCGGGTACGGCGTGCTGGCGGCGGCCGAGGCGATCGAGGCCGGCCTGGGCCTCGCGGAGGCGGCCGGGGCGGCGACCGATCGGGCGGCCGGGACCAGCGGCTTCTTCTACGTGGACACCCTGGAGCACCTGCGCCGGGGCGGGCGGATCGGGGCGGCGCGGGCGCTGCTCGGTTCGGCGCTGGCGGTCAAGCCGTTGCTGCACCTGGACGGGGGGCGGATCGAGCCGCTGGAGAAGGTGCGGACGGCGTCGCGGGCGATCGCCCGACTGGAGGAGATCGCGGTCGAGCGCTCGGGGGAGGGCGAGGTGGACATCACCGTCCACCACCTGGCCGCCGAGGAGCGGGCCGAGCAGCTCGCGGAGCGGCTGCGGGCGCGGGTGCCGGGGTTGCGGGAGCTGTACGTGGGCGAGGTCGGGGCGGTGATCGGCGCGCACGTCGGGCCGGGGCTGCTGGCGGTGGTGGTCGCGCCGCGCTGAGGCGGGGGGTTGGGGCGGGCGGCTCAGGGCGGCTCGGGTCAACTGCGTGATGGTGTGGCCACTCGTGTGAGTGACACTTTTTATCCACAACCCCCGGGTTTTCCACAGGCTTTCGGAAATTTCCACGGGTTTCGCGAGGTGCTCCTAGCGTCCTCGCCATGACGACCTTGGGCCTGGGCGCGGCGAAGCGCCAAGCGATCGACGAGACGGTACGGCTGCGGATGGCGGCGCTGTTGCCGACAGAGGACGAGCCGGTGGTCAGCGAGCCGTCGGGCCGTGAGCCGACTGCCGGCCAGCCGCCGGAGGGCGGTCCGGTGGCGGCCGTACCGCCTGCCGCAGTGCCGCCGGGGGCCGGCCCGCCCGAGCCGGTGCACCTCCCCGATCCGCCCGGCGGCGGGGCGCGGCTGCGGTTCGCCTCGGCGCTGGCGCTCGACCGGCGGGCGGTGGCCGGGCTGGCCGTCCTGCTCCTCTTCGCGGTGGGCTACGCCGTGCAGCACTTCTGGCTGGCCCGACCGGAGGCGGTCGCCGTTCCGGCACTGGCGGCCGCGTCGGCGCCGCCGGAGCCGGGCCCGCCCGCCACCGACGGCCCGCCCGGCAGCGGGGCCGGGCCACCCACGGGCCCCGCGGGCCCGGGCGCCGAGCCCGCCGTCGTCATCGACGTCGGCGGCCGGGTCCACCTGCCCGGTCTGCACACCCTGCCCGGGGGATCGCGGGTGGCCGACGCGCTGCGGGCGGCTGGCGGTCCGCTGCCGGAGACGGACACCCGGAGCCTCAACCTGGCCCGCGTCCTGACGGACGGTGAGCAGATCACGGTCGGTGAGCAGGCGCTCGTTCCCGTACCCGTCCCCGCTCCCGGAGGCGCCGGCGGACTGCCCGGTGCCGGTACGCCCCGGCCACCCGTCAGTCTCAACCGCGCCACCCTCGAACAGCTCGACGCCCTCCCGGGCGTCGGCCCGACCCTCGCCCAGCGCATCCTCGCCTACCGCGCCTCGCACGGTTCGTTCCGCTCGGTCGACCAGCTCCGGCAGGTCAGCGGCATCGGTGCCCGCACCTTCGCCGAACTCCGTCCGCTCCTCACCCTCTGACGTCCCCCTGTTCCCGTCCCTCTGTTCCCGTCCCACTTCCGGCCCCGTTGCGGGCCCCTCGCCGATGCCGAAAGGAGGTACCGCCGTGACCGCCACCACCGCGCCGCTCCCGCGCACCCGCTCCTCGGGCGCCGACTTCCGACTGCTGCTGCCGGCCGTCTCGGCCTGGCTGGTCACAGCGGTGCTCCTGCCCGTGGAACCGGGGTCCGAGCCGCTGATCCTGCTGTCGGCGGGTGCCGCCGTGCTCGCGGCCGTCCTGCTGCTCGCCCGGCCGGGCCTGCTGCCCCGGCGCGGGACGGCAGTGGCGTTGGCGGCCGTCCTGCTCACCGGTGCGGCGGCCGCGATCGCGACCCCGTTGCACACCGCCGACCTGCACCGGGGCCCGCTGCCGGAGCTCGCCCGTGCGGCCGAGCACGCGCCGCCGCGCGCCCCGGGCACGCCCGCCACGGCGGTCGAGGTGGAGCTGACCGTCGCGGGGGACCCCAAGGTCCACACCTCCCGGGGCGGCACCACCGGTGGGCAGAGCCTCCTCACCGTCGAGGCCGTGGCCGACCGCGCGACCGTTCTCCCGGACGGACGGGCCACCCGGACACACACCCCGGTGACGGTCATGGTCCGCGGGCCGGAGAGCGACTCCTGGCTGCGGCTGCTGCCGTCCGAGCGGCTGGCCGTCGAGGCCGAGGTGCGGCCGGCGGGAGCGGGCTACGACACCGAGTCCGCGGCACTGCTGCTCGTCCACGGCCCGCCCCGGCAGCTCGCACCGCCGAGCCTGCCGCAGCGGATCGCCGGGCGGCTGCGCGAAGGCCTGCGCACGGCCAGCGACGGGCTCCCGCCGGACGCGCGCGGGCTGCTCCCCGGGCTGGTCGTCGGCGACACCTCGCGACTGCCCGACGACCTGGTGGACGCCTTCCGGGCCACCGACCTGGTGCACCTGGTGGCCGTCAGCGGGGCCAACCTGGCGATCGTCCTCGGCGTACTGCTGGGCGCACCGGCGCAGGCCGGCACGGCGGAACGGCGCGGACTGGCCGCGCTGTCGGGGCTGTCGCTGCGCACCAGTGCCCTGGCCGGTACGGCGCTGACCCTGGCCTTCGTGACGGTCTGCCGACCCGAACCCAGCGTGCTGCGGGCGGCGGGCACGGGACTGATCGGCATGCTGGCCCTGGCCACCGGCCGCCCCCGCCAGGCCGTACCGGCGCTCGCCGGGTCCGTCCTGGTCCTGGTGCTGCTGGACCCGTACCTGGCGCGCTCCTTCGGCTTCCTGCTCTCGGTGCTCGCCACCGCCGGGCTGCTCGTCCTCGGGCCGCACTGGGCCGAGTCCCTGCGGGCCCGGCGGTGGCCGCACCACCTGGCGGGTGCGCTGGCGGCCACGGCGGCGGCGCAGGCACTGTGCGCACCGGTGACGGTGGTGCTGTCCGGGCACATCAGCCTGGTCGCGGTGCCGTGCAACCTGCTGGCCGAACTGGCGGTGGCGCCGGCGACGCTGCTCGGCTTCGGGGTGCTCGCGCTGCAACCGTTCTTCCCGTCCCTGGCCCGGCTGCTGGCCGAGCCGGCCGGGGTGCCGGCCGGCTGGCTGGCCTTCGTCGGTCGGCGCGGGGCCGAGCTGCCCGGTGGGCAACTGTCGTGGCCCGGAGGCTGGTTCGGGGTGGCGACGGTCGCCCTGGCGACCCTGGCGGCCTGCTGGGTGGCGCCGCTGCTGCTGCCCCGCCGAGTGGAGTCCGGCCGTCCGGCGGGTGCCCGTCGTCGTTGGGCCCGGGCCGTGGTGACCGGCGTTCTGCTGGTGGTGCTGCTGGGCGTGCTGCTGCGCCCGCCGCAGCTGGCCCGGATCGCCACGGGCTGGCCGCCGCCGGGGTGGCGGCTGGTGATGTGCGACGTCGGGCAGGGAGACATGTTGGCCCTGTCGACCGGTGCGCCGGACAGCGCGGTGGTGATCGACACCGGGCCGGATCCGGACGCCGCTGACCGCTGCCTGCGGGAGCTCGGCATCACGACCGTGCCGCTCCTGCTCCTGACGCACTTCCACGCGGACCACGTCGAAGGCGTGCCGGGGGTGTTGCGGGGGCGCCAGGTGGGCGCGGTGGAGGGCACGGTGCTGGACGACCCACCGGGAGAGGCGGCCCGGGTGACGGCCTGGGCGGCGGGCGCAGGCGTACCGCTGTTGCGTGCGGGGCGTGGTGAACGGCGTTCGGCCGGTGCGGAGTTGTCCTGGGACGTGGTGTCGCCCGCTCCAGGGGCGGCCGTCGAAGCGCCGGGAGCGAACAACGCGAGCGTGGCACTGCTCGTCTCCTCGGCCGGCGGTCTGCGGATGGCACTGCTGGGTGACCTCGAACCGCCCGCCCAGTCGGCCCTGTTGGGGCGCCTCGGGAGAGTGGACGTGTTGAAGGTCGCGCACCACGGCTCGGCCCACCAGGACTGGGACCTGACCGGTGCCCTGCGGCCCCGGCTTGCCCTGATCTCCTGCGGCGAGGGCAACCCGTACGGGCATCCGTCGCCCCGTACCGTCGACCGCTTGCGTGCGTCGGGTGCCACTGTGCTGCGCACCGACCGGGCGGGGGACATCGCCGTGACCGGCGACTCCCCGTCCACCCTCGCCGTCGCCGTCCACCCCCAGCCCGCCCACGGCACCCGCGCCGGGCACACCGCCCCGGGGCACTCCACCCGTGGGCCCCGCGCCCCGCCCGAGTGACCCCGCTCTCCTTCTTCCCTCCACGAGGTGGGGTGGGCAGGGGGTAGGGGTGGGGGAGGTGGAGGGTGGGAGGGGGGCGGGGGCGGGGGCCCCGGGGAAAGGGATTGCGGCGGGGGGGGGGGGGGGGGGGGGGGGCGCCCGCCGGGGGCGGGGGGGGGGCCGCGGCGGGGGACCACGAGTGGGCGTGGCGGGCAGGCCCGGAGCGCGCCGCTGGAGAAGGCCCGAGCCGTCTGCGGATACCAGGCAGGGGAGGCGCCGGAGACACCGGGGTTGTGTGGGGTCGAGGCGGCCCGGATGCAGTTGACCTGCCAGGGCTTTCAGAGGCCTGACGCGGTCACCAGCCGGTGACCTTCTGGCCGAGAAGCTGCTGGCACACCTGCCACAGCATCGCGGAGCGGGAGGCTTTGACCAGCACCTTGTCACCGGGCCGTACGATGCTCTCAAGGTAGGCGGCTGCGGTCTCGGCGTCGGCGACCAGGGCCACGTCGGTGCCGTGCGCGGCGGCGGCGAGGGCAAGCTGCTTGGGCAGGTCACCGCCGACCGCGATCAGCAGGTCGATTCCTTGTTCGGCGACGTACCGGCCGATCTCGCGGTGTGCGGAGACGGAGTCCTCCCCGAGCTCGCCCATCTCGCCGAGAACGGCGATCGTGCGTCCGGCCGCCGGGAGGGGCGGGAAGGTGATGGCGCGGCCGGTGTAGGACTTGGCGAGGCGGCTCAGTGGTACGCGGTCGTTGTCCTGGCCCCACGCCGAGGGATCCCGGAAGTGGATGACCTGGTCGTCGCCGCTCTCGAAGCCGTGGGCGACGACCAGGTGTCCTCCGCGGCGGCCGTCGGTGGGGAACTGCTCGGTCACGGAGATGATCAGCGGTGCCTTCGCCAGCTGGTCGGTCAGCTCTTCGGCCGCCACCGGCTCGGCCTGACCGGCGATGTCGAAGTCGATGGCGATCTTGGCGATCCCCGCGTGCAGCCAGCCTCGGTCGGTCAGGGCGTCGCGCTTGACGCCGATCTTGATGAGCTCGGTGAGAGTGGGGGGCTCCTTGCCGTAGGCGAGCAGGATCATGCGGAGGGCCGCCATGCCGCAGGCTCGGTTCGACCAGGTGAGCCGGTCCCCGAGCTCCATGCCGCCCTGCTGTTCCCACTCCTCAACGGGGACGAGCTGACGGCACATCGGGACCTCGTGGACATGCAGCATGGCGGCGACCTTCCGAAGCGTTATCGTTCAGACGGTGGCGTCCAGTTGGGCCGGGACGGCACCGATACTCGGGACGGGCAGAGGCACATCGTAGGTCGGCCGGGCGAGGGCCTGGTGGAGCATCGCGCGAACGACGTCCTCATGGGTCAGGCCGCACATCGACGCTCCGGCGGCGAAGTTGCTGTCCCGCGACATGCCGGGGGTGGTGTTCACCTCGAGGGCGAACACCTCGCCGTCGGCGGTGACCATGAAGTCGACCCGGGCGCCCCCCTGGCAGCCGAGACCTTCCCACAGGGTCCTGGCGTGCCTGGTGAGCGTGCGCAGGACGGACGGCGGCAGGTCCGCCAGCGTCACGGACACGCCGCCGCGGCCGTCGGCGTCGAGCTTCGTGTCGGCGTCGTAGAAATCGGCCTGCTGGACCTCGGTGGCCAGCGGCGGGAACGCCAGGACGCCGCCGGGAAGTTCCAGCAGTCCTACGGTCACTGGTGTCCCGGAGATGTAATGCTCGACCAGGACCGGCGAGGGGTCGGTGCGGGTCGCTTCTTCGAGTGCGGCGGTGAGCTCTTCGGTGGTGCGGACCAGGCTCATTCCGACGCTCGATCCGCCCATGGTCGGCTTGACCATCATGGGCAGCCCGCCGCAGGTCACAGCGCTGCCGCCGGTCCACACCTGCCACGGCGGAGTCGGCACGCCGAGCCCCTTCATGTACCTCTTGCAGAGGATCTTGTCGGCGGCGATGGCGGACGCCGCAACACCGTTGCCACAGTACGGCCTGCGCAGCCAGTCCAGCAGTCCCTGGAGCCGGCCGTCCTCGCCGAAGGGCCCGTGCAGGTTGGACAGGACGATGTCGACGCCGAGCAGCTCTGACACGAACCCGGGCTCGCACGGGTCCAGGACGCGGAATGCGGTACCGATCGTGTCCAGGGACTCGGAGAGCGCGGTCACGGACATCTGCTCGACGGGGCTCCTGGAGAGGTACAGGCGGTCCTCGGCGGAGACGCCGCCGTAGACCAGGCCCACGTTGGTGCCGCGGTACTTGCGCTCCCGTACGGCTTGGATCTCCTTGCTCAGCGCGGCGGTGTCATGCCAGTCGATGGTGATGGTCACGAGATGACTCCTTCGTAGGCGAGGGTGACGGGGCCGGCGACCCAGTACGACTTGGCCGGTCGATCGGCGTGCGGGGCGACGGTGAGGGGGGTTCCGGCGCGGTTGTGGACGGCGACGGGGCCCGCGGTGACCAGGCCACGGCGTCCCGCGATGACGACGGCGGCGACAGCCCCGCTTCCGCAGGAGAGCGTCTCGGCCTCGACACCGCGCTCATAGGTGCGGATCTTGAGGGTTTGCCGGTCGATGCTCTCCACGAAGTTGACGTTCGCGCCGAGCGGGGCGAGCTTTGGGTGGTGGCGCATCAGACGTCCGCAGGCCTCGGCGTCGAGGCCGTCCACGTCGTTTACGACGGCAACCACGTGTTCGGTGCCGGTGTGAGCGGAGTCGAACCAGAAGGGGCGGCCGCCCCACACGGACTCGACCACCCGCATGTCGACGGCGCCGACTTCGGCGGTGATCGCCACAGCCTCACGGGTGACGGTCGCCTCGTGCTCGACCCCGGCCATGACGAGGGTCATCGTGTCGAAGCCGAAGTCCTCGGCCGCAGCCCAGGCCGAGCACCGCAGCGCGTTGCCGCACATCGTTGCGATCGACCCGTCGGCGTTGAAGCACGAGACCTCCAGGACCGGAGGGGCGCTGCTGATCAGCGTGCTGACCACCAGACCGTCGGCGCCGATACCGGTTCGGCGCGCGCACAGCCTCACCGCGATGTCGTGCCAGTCGCGGCCGGTGTCCTGGTCGGCGCCGTTGAGCAGCACGAAGTCGTTTCCGGCTCCGTGGATCTTCCGGAAGGGAGTGCTCAAAGGGGTCCTCCTCACGTGGGTATCGGGATGCAGGGCGCTGTGGTGGGAGCGCGCCGTGAAGGAGGTGCCGGCCGCCGCTCGGGGGAGGCTTTCGGCCGGCACCGGATCCGCCCGGGACGCCGGGCGGAGTCCGAGGGGTGCCGTCAGGCCAACTCGCTGGGTACCCCGAGGTCGGCGTGGATGACTTTGCCGTGCGGCCACAGTCGGACGCCCCACTTGGCCTTCGTGAGGTGGTGTACCAGGGCCAGTCCTCGTCCGGATTCGTGGGAGGGACCGGCTTCGATCCGCACGGGCGGCGACGCGGAGCCGTCGGAGACCAGCAGGCGCACGACTCCGGCGGTGGGTCGGCGGACGGCGACGATCATGTACGTCCGGCAGCCGGTCTTCGCCGCGTTGCTCACCAGCTCGGAGATGATCAGCTCGGCGTCGTCGATCAGGGCCTCCAAGCCCCACTCGATGAGCTTGGCGTTGACCATGAGGCGGGCTGCGCGGGCGGACCGGAAGGCGTACGGCAGCCGCATGGTGGCCGGTGCAGGACGGGTTGCCGAGGGCGCTCCCTCGGCTTCCCGGGGCCGTTCGAGGGTGGTGTTCATCGTTGCTCCCGGGCGGCTGTCACCGTACGGGTCAGCATCCGGAGGTCCTCGGGTCGGTACCTCGTCCTGCTGCACGGCGGGGAATGAACAGGCCCGCGGCCGAGGACGCGAGGTCACGCCGCCGCCAGTGGTCGCCCGGGGAGCGGCGCTCCGGCACGGTTCCGGCCGGGGTGCCCGGGTGCGTGGCAGTGGTGAGAAAGGCGCCGCGCTCGAGCAGGACGGTGGCGAGCCGGTCGAAGGCGGCCAACTGTCGGCCGGGGCTGTTCAGAGGGTCGTCATGGATCATGTCGCGGGTCCAGGTGACGACCCCGCAGGCCCTGTTCTCCGACAGGGCGTCGGTGATGGCCTGCCAGCCGGGTCGCTCGGCGAGGGGCTGCGTGGGGTTGCTGTCCACGGCGAGCACGGCCACGGTCCACCGGCGGGCCCTGGCGAAGACGCGGACGTGGGCGGCGATGAGATCGGCGGCGGGTTCGTCGCCGGAGCAGATGTAGATGGCGACGGGGGCGCGGCCGACGGGTCGGGGGTGGTCGCTGGTCATGGCGACCACTGTCACCGACCATTCACCGTCGGTGAATACATGGGTCGTGGTAGCCGGAGAACTCGCACACGGCCGACTACCACGTTCAGTGGTACCCGCGGCGGTTGTTACGGCTGGGCGTTACGGGGCGTGGTAGCTGCGTATACCAGCAGGTCGCGGACACCATGGTCCGACATGGAGGGCTTATCTGATCACCAGTGGAACACCGGCGGCCTGCGCAACGCTCGTCGCCATCGCCACAGACACGTCGGCGATCCGGTCCGTGATCACTCCGGGGAGTGCCTGGTGCCGGACCCATGTCGGGGCGATCCGGCACGCTGCCTTCAGCGCTGCGGCCGCTGCCTCCCACTGCCGTGTCTCGGTCCGCGTCAGGGCGATGTCCAGGTGAAACCTGGCGCGGGTGGACAGCGGCATGCCGGGATCGAGATGAGTCGTCTCGATCAGCCTGAGCGCTCCGGCGGTGTCACCCAGGGCCGTCGCCACCGACATGGCCTGCGTGGCGGCGTAGGACGGGCCGAACGGCTGGCCCTGGCCGCCCCGGGCGTGCTCGCGGCCGATCCGGGCCGCGACGGCGTGGGCCTGGCTCAGGTAGTCGCGGGCGGTGTCCGCGCTCGCGCCGCCCCGGGACGCGGCGACGGCCGCGTTCGTGACCAGTTGCCCGTACACGCTGAGCCGGTCCGGGTCGCTGTCGGACATGCGGGGCTCGACCTTGGCGGCGGACTGCTCGGCGACGTGGACGCCCTTGGCAGTGTGGCCATCGCGCAGGCAGATCCACGACAGCGAGGCCATCAGGTGGGCCGCGCGGAGGCCGTCACCCACCTGGTCGGCGACGTTTCGGCCGTGGGTGATCGCGGTGTACCCGAGGTCGCGGGCGCCGAGGATATTGGCCATGACGGCAGCAGTCTGGAAGGCATCGGCGAGGACTCCACCGGCGGCTTCGCGTCGATCCGGTGTGGTGGCGTCGTAGAGCGCCCGTGCCTCCGGCAGCAGGAGGGACAGGATCGCGCCGAGCTCGACGTAGCGTCCGCTCCAGAACGCGGCGTCAGCGCGCCGTGCCGCGTCTCGCAGGTCTTCCAGACTGCCGGGCTCCACGTCGGTGCCGATGCCGAGTCCGGTGTCGTGGACGGCAGCTGATACTGCGCGTAGGGCCGAGCGTTCCTCCAGGGCCATGCCTCGGCGCGGGGATTGCTGTCCGAGGATCACTGAGACGTCGGTGCCGAGACCGACAGCGACCTTCATCAGCGAAGGGAGCGAGAGGTTGCCCCCCTGTTCGAGCTTTCGGATCGTGCCCAGGGAGACCCCGGACTTCTCGGCCAGGTCTTCCTGTGTGACCTCCCGGCCTCGCAGGATCTTGACTCGTTCCGCCGTGGTGCGTTCTGCCCAGAGGGTCACAGGCTGACTCCGTCTCAGGTGATGGCCTTCCCGGGGCGGTACCTCCGTAGTGTGCGGGTATGACCGTACAGCGGGAGGCTCAGACGCAGGCCCCGATGCCGAGCAGGGATGCGATCCGGGCGACGGTCTCTGGCCGGCCGTCGGCGAGCACCGTCGTGATACCGAGCGCTTCGGCCGGCGGCAGGTTCACCGGGTGATCGTCGACGAACACGCACACCTCGCCTGACAGGCCCATCCGCTCCAGCGCCAGCCGGTAGATCGCCGGGTCTGGTTTCGCGATGCCCTCCAGCTCGGACACCACGGTCACGTCGAACAACTCCCAGACGCCACAGGCGGCGTACGGGTCGAAGGGGTCCAGTCCGAAGCTGTTGGACAGCAGGGCGACCACGTAGCCGGCCTCACGCGCCGCCTTGGCAAGGGTGACCATGTCGGCCGCGGCCCGGACCCCGGCCCACGCCCGGCCCATCAGGTTCTCGTGGTCGGCCAGACCGAGATACGGCGCGACCTGCCGGTTCCAGTCCGCCTGGCTGAGAGCGCCACGTTCCAGGTCAACGTACAGCTGCCGAACCACCGGATGGGTGTTCAGCGTGCGGCGCCATGCCTCGGCGTCAAGTCCCTGACTGACGCACCACTCGCGGTGGACGGCGAGAGCATCCGTGGTCAGAACACCGGCGAAGTCGAGGATCAAGCCGCGGTATGCGGACGGGGGACTGACGGGTGCTACTGGTTGCGCCATGATGAGTTCCCTTCGGGGTTCGTCGCCGTACCGCGAAGGTACCCGCGGAGAGGGCGGGTCCCACCGGTCGGCCCCGCCGTGGTGGACGGCGGGGCCGAACTGCGAGGCCTCACCGCAAGTAAGCACACTGCATGGACCTGCCCTCTTGCTTGGCACGGGCTGTGCCTCCACGACGTGGGGTGGGCGGGGGCCCCGGGGAAAGGGATGGCGGCGCGCTCCGGGCAGGCCCGGAG
>NZ_JBHYGR010000035.1:0-5181 GCF_042738155.1 Kitasatospora sp. NPDC059088
AAGTACGTCCAGTACGAGGCCGACTCGGGCGCACGCCCAGCCGGGCGCCCAACGCCGCGCGCTGATCTGCCAAGATCCGCCGGACAGGCCCTAGTAGTGCTTTGTTACGTGTTGCGCGGGGTCTGGGCAGGTTGGCGGTTCGGCGGTTCGCTGTCGGTGTGACTCCGGACGAACTGGCACTGTTACGTGATGAGTTGGAGGCGTTCGCGGCGGAGCTCTTCGCTCCGTTGCGGCGTGCGGACCAGCGGGACAAGGGCCTGGGCTATCTGCGTGGTCTGCTGCTGGACGGACGGCGCAAGTCGATGCAGCCGATGGCCGAGCGCCTCGGGATCGACCACCAGCGCCTGCAGCAGTTCATCACCGCCTCGACCTGGCCGGTCGAGGCGGTGCGGGCTCGGATCGCCCGCCGGGCGGTGGAATCGCTGGCACCGGCCGCCTGGGTGGTCGACGACACCGGGTTCCCGAAGGACGGCACCGCCTCGCCCGGGGTCGCCCGCCAGTACTCCGGGACGCTCGGCAAGGTCGGCAACTGCCAGGTCGGAGTGAGCGTCCACGCGGTCACCGACCAGGCGTCCTGCCCGCTCGACTGGCGTCTGTTCCTGCCCGCCGCCTGGGACCCGGAGCATGCCGCGGATGAGGCCGCCGCCGCCCGCGCCGGGCGGCGGCGGGCCCACTGCCGCGTCCCCGACAGTGAGGTCCACCGCCCGAAATGGCGCCTCGCGCTGGAGATGCTCGACGAGCTCGCCACCTGGCACCTCACCGCGCCGGTCGTGGTCGCGGACGCCGGCTACGGCGACAACGCCCACTTCCGCAACGCGCTCGACGAGCGCGGCCTGCGGTGGATCGTGCAGGTCAAGGGCCTGGCAACCGCCCACCCGCTGGACGCGCTCCCCCACCAGCCGCCCTACGGCGGACTCGGCCCCCGCCCCAAGCCCCGCTACCGCACCCGCCCGATCCCGCTGGCCGAGCACGTGCGGGCCGCCGGCCGAGCGGCGGCCCGCACGATCACCTGGCGACACGGGTCCCGCGACCGCCTGACCGGCGACTTCGTCGTCCTGCGGGTCCGGCTGGCCGGACGCCGGCCCCGGCCCGCGGAGAACGGCACCATTACCGCATGCTGGCTGCTGGCCCAGTGGCCCGCCCACCTGGCCGAGCCGTCCCACTACTGGGTGTCCAACCTGCCCGCCGACACACCCGTCGAGGACCTGGTGGGCCTGGCCAAGATCCGCTGGCGGATCGAGCACGACTACCGCGAGCTGAAGACCGCCCTGGGCCTCGACCACTTCGAGGGCCGTTCCTGGACCGGCTGGCACCGCCACGTCACCCTCGTCACCGCCGCCCACCTCTTCGTCACCCTCGCCCGGAGCCGCCCAAAAGTGCCTGCTCGGGCATGACCCTCTACCAGGCGGTCAGAGCCCTCCAACACCTCCTGGCCACCTGGAACGGCACATGCCCGACCTGCCAGCGACCACTGCCCAGACCAAGACCAGCCCCGACCTAACAAAGCACTACTAGGCCCTGTCCGGGGCCGGTCAGGGCCCGGCGGTGAAGGCGACCCGGGTGCAGTGCCGGCCGGTGCGGACGGTGAGGCCGTGCTCGGGCAGGCCGGCCGGGTCGCCGCCGTCGGAGAGCCAGCAGGCGACGGCGGAGCCGAGCAGCAGGGGGTCGAGGACGGGCTCGGGGCTGCCGAAGTCGCGTGCGGCGTGGGCTTCGAGGAGTCGGCCGCCGGGCAGCCGGAGCAGGTGCCGGGCCGGGCCGAGGGCGGCCACCGCGACGGCGAGGCCGGGCAGTTCGAGGGCGGTGTCGGCGAGCCACTCGACGGCGGGGCGTTCGGCCCGGGCCTCGGTGCGGGCGAGGACTTCGGCGGTGTACCGCAGGGCGTCGCCCGGGTGGTCGTCGGTGAGGGCGTGGAAGCCGCGCGGGGTGTGGTCGTCGGGGTGGAAGGGGTAGCGCCGCAGGCTGACCTCCGTCCCCTCGCTCTTGCCCTCGACGTCGTACGCGCTGGGCCCTTCGCCGCCTCCGGGCCGGGGCGCGGGCTTGGGGTAGGGCGGCAGGACGGGTTCGCCGGCGGGCTCGTCGAGGCCGTCGAGGAAGGAGTAGAGCAGTGGGCGCAGCAGTCGGGCGGATTCGCCGCGGTGGGCGAGCGAGCGGTCGGTGATGGCCGTCAGGTCGGTGCGGTCGTCCGGGGTCCGGGCCAGGGCGAGTTCGAGTTGGGCGGCGAGGTCGCCGTCGGGGTCGAGGACGGGTGCGGCCTGGCCGAAGGCGTAGCTGGGGGACCGCGGGTCGAGTTCGGCGGCGCCGGTGGCGACGATCATCGTGGGCCGTCGCAGGGCGGCGCCGTAGAAGGAGACCGAGCCGTGGTCGCCGATCATGACGTCGGCGGCGACGAGGGCGGCCTGCCAGCCCTGGTGGGGCGGGACGAGGCGCAGGCCCATCCGCCGGGCGTCGTCGAGCAGGGCCGCCGGGTCGTGCCGGCTCCAGATGTTGGGGTGCAGCACGACGGCCACCGCGTACTCGTCGGCGGGCAGTCGGCGGACCAGCCGCTGCGGCAGGTCGGGGTGACGGCCGAATAACGAGTGCTCGCTCCAGGTGGAGTCGACGACGACGAGTCGCCGGCCGTCGACGGCGCCGAGGGCGGCGCGGTAGCCGTCGCGGGAGCGTCGGCTGCGCAGGATCCGGTCGAAGCACGGGTCGCCGACGACCTCGGCGACGTCCAGGGCCTCGGGGCAGGAGGCCCGCAGCCGGTCCAGCTGTTCGGGGTGGGAGAGGCCGAGGACGTCGACGAACACCTCTCCGCGGTGGGTGAGTTCGTTGCGGGAGAGGCCGGCGGAGCTGACCGCGTCGCCGGTGGACTCGGTGACCAGGCGGTTGTAGCCGGCACCGTGCGGGAGGACGACCAGGCGGGCGTCCAGCCGGTGCATGGAGGCGTGGACGGCGCAGGCGACGGCCAGGTCGAAGCGGTGGCGGACGGCGTCCTCCCAGTCCAGCACGGTGTAGCCGGGCAGGCCGTGGAGGTACTCGTCCAGGGCGCGGTCGGCGAAGGCGGAGCCGGGGTTGACGGTGAAGTACCGCTCGATGCCGTCCGGGTCGAGCAGGGTGAGGACGTCCAGGACCCGGGTCGCCGAGGTGAGGGTGCGGGCGACCGCCAGCACGCGGGCCTTGACCGGGCGGGTGTTCCAGCGGTCGGCGGGCCAGACGTGGGGGTGGGACGGCACATCGTGATCGTACTCACCCCGCCGCGCCCCCGGCGTGGTTTGCCGAGTGTCGGTCAGCCCGCCGCCGCGGCGGGCTCCTCGTGGTCGGCGGCGGCGCACTCGTCGAGGAGGGGGCGCAGGGCGTCGTCCACGAGCCGGTAGCGCACCACGCGTCCGTCCTTGTCGCCGGTGACCACGCCCGCCGTGCGGAGCAGTCGCAGGGCCTGGGAGACGGCCGGGTCGCGCATGCCGGTGGCGACCGCCAGGTCGCTGACGGCGAGCGGGCCGGCCCGGTGGAGGGCGAGCAGCAGGGCGAGCCGGCCGGGGTCGGAGAGCAGGGAGAACCGCTCGGCCCAGGTCCGGACGTGGGCGGTGTCCCCGATGGCGGCGATGGCCTCGCAGACCCGGTGTCCGTCGATGGTGCGGTGGCCCGCGCGGTCGGCCGGTACGAGATGCATGCGGACATTCTGGCAGCTCACGACCTGTGATCCTGGACACCTGCACAGGTGCGCAACCTTGCGAGGGTGTGGTCCTGCCCCTACGGTGTTCCCCGCCGTGGTGCTCGGGAAGACCGGTGACGGACCCTCAACAGGTCCCATTCCGGAGCGGCCCTCGCCACTGTGATCGGGGGACAGTCGTCCGGATCCACGTGCCACTGGGTGCTTCGTGCACCTGGGAAGGCGGGTCGGGAAGCCCCGTGAGCCAGGAGACCGGCCACGGCATCTCACGAAGTCATTCCACGAGGTGCTGGAGCGTGATCCGAAGATGACCCTGCCCGAAACCGCCGCGCCCGCCGAGGCGGGCCCCGCCCCCTCCGTACTGCCCACCTTCCGGTGGAAGCGCGAGGACACCCTCCGGACCGCCGGGTTGATGGGGGTGATCCTGGCCATGCACGTGGTGGCCTTCGGGACCCTCGTCTTCCTGGTCGCGCCGCACAACTACGCCGTCGGCACCCAGGTCTTCGGGGTGGGCCTGGGCATCACGGCCTACACCCTCGGCATGCGGCACGCCTTCGACGCCGACCACATCGCGGTGATCGACAACACCACCCGCAAGCTGATGGCGGACGGCAAGCGGCCGGTCTCGGTCGGCTTCTGGTTCGCGCTCGGCCACTCCTCGATGGTGGTCATCATGGCTGCCCTGGTGGCGGGCGGCGCCCAGCTGGCGAACACGCTGATGGACGACGACTCGGCCACCCACAAGTGGCTCGGGCTGGTCGGCACCACGGCCTCCGGCGCCTTCCTCTACCTGATCGGAGCGCTCAACCTGGCGGCGCTGCTCGGCATCCTCAAGGTGTTCCGCTCGATGCGGGCCGGGCAGTTCGACGAGTCGGAGCTGGAGGCGCACCTCGACTCGCGCGGCTTCATGGCCCGGATCCTGAACCGGGCGACCCGCTCGATCACCCGGCCCGGGCAGATGTTCCCGGTCGGCATGGTGCTGGGCCTGGGCTTCGACACCGCGACCGAGGTCACCCTGATGGTGATGGCCGGTTCGGGCGCGGCGGCCGGGCTGCCCTGGTACGCGATCGTCTGCCTGCCGCTGCTGTTCGCGGCCGGGATGAGCCTGTTCGACACCCTGGACGGGACGTTCATGAACTTCGCGTACCAGTGGGCCTTCTCCAACCCGGTGCGCAAGGTGTACTACAACCTGACCATCACCGGGCTGTCGATCGCGGTGGCCTTCATCATCGGCACCATCGAGCTGGTCGGCGTGCTGCACGAGAAGCTCGACCTGACCGACCCGGTGACCGGGTTCATCGCGGACATCTCGCTGGACAACGTCGGCTACGCGATCGCCGGGCTGTTCGTGGTGGTGTGGGCGATCGCCATCGCGTACTGGAAGCTGGCGGGCGTCGAGAAGCGCTGGACGCCCACGCAGCAGCAGTAGCGGTGGCGGCAGTGCCCGCGCGTCGCGAACGGGGGCGGCCCCCCCCGCGGGGGGGGCCCGTGCCGTACCCCCGCCCAGGCCCGGCCCCCGTCGGCCGGCG
>NZ_JBHYGR010000035.1:5191-12610 GCF_042738155.1 Kitasatospora sp. NPDC059088
GTCTTTTGAGGGGCGGCCCCCACCCTTCGCTCTTGCTGGGGGGGGCGCGTCCCCCGGGGGCGCCTCTCGCCCCACCCCGGGCGGGGGGGGCGCCCGTTCGCGTTCCGCCGTCAGTGCCGGTCGCCGTAGCGGCGGCGGAACTGCTCGACCCGGCCGGCGGTGTCGAGCACCCGGGACTGGCCGGTGTAGAAGGGGTGGCTCGCCGAGGAGATCTCGACGTCGATCACCGGGTAGGTGTTGCCGTCCTCCCACTCGACCGTGCGGTCACCGGTGACCGTGGAGCGGGTGAGGAAGGCGAGGCCGCCGACCTTGTCGCGGAAGACGACCGGGCGGTAGGCGGGGTGGATTCCGGGCTTCATGGCTGGGCTCCTCCGAGGGGGTTCGTGCGGTCAGCGCTCTTCGCGGAAGTCGACGTGCCGGCCCGCGACCGGGTCGTACTTGCGCAGGACCATCCGGTCCGGGTCGTTGCGGCGGTTCTTGCGGGTCACGTACGTGTAGCCGGTGCCGGCGGTGGAGCGGAGCTTGATCACGGGGCGCAGTTCGCTGCGGGCCATCGGGCGTCCTCCTGGGGTCTCGGGCCCGTGGACCCTCGGGGTCCGGGGGCCTCCGGGTGCGGGGTTCGCGGGGCTGGATCGGAACCGTACACCGAAATGGATGTCATTTTCATCTGGTGTAACGTGACCTCCGTCCTGCCCATTCCCGGACGCCAGGGAGCACCCATGTCCGCCCACTGCCGGCTCACCGGCCGCCGGCCCGGCTTCGGCAACGCGATCTCGCACTCGCACCGCCGCACCCCGCGCCGCTTCGACCCCAACATCCAGCGCAAGCGCTACTGGCTGCCCAGTGAGGGCCGGTACGTCCGGCTGGTGCTGAGCGCCAAGGGGATCAAGACCGTCGACACGATCGGCGTCGAGGCCGCCGTCGCCCGCATCCGCGCCCGAGGGGGGAAGGTCTGATGGCCAAGCAGAGCAAGATCGCCAAGAACGAGCAGCGGCGAGTGATCGTCGCCCGCTACGCCCAGCGCCGGGCCGAACTCAAGCGGCTCATCGCCCACCCCGGCACCGCCCCCGCCGAGCGCGCCGCCGCCCAGGCCGAACTCGCCCGCCAGCCCCGCGACGCGAGCCCCACCAGGGTCCGCAACCGCGATGCCGTCGACGGCCGGCCGCGCGGCTACCTGCGCGCCTTCGGCCTCTCCCGGGTCAACCTGCGCGTCCACGCCCACGCCGGACACCTGCCGGGCGTGCGCAAGGCGAGCTGGTGAGCGGCATGGACGGCACCAGGCTCCCGGTGGTGGTGGTCGCCGGGCTGCACCCGGACGAACGCCGTTCCGCCGTCGAGGAGTTGACGGCCGCCGCGGTGGACGCCGTGGTGCTGCGGCACGACCTGCGGGACGCCGCGCGCGGCCTGGTCCACCGCGAACTGCGGGACGCCGGCGGGGCGTTCGACACCGGCTCGGTCCCGCTGGTGAACGACTGCCCGTGCTGCGCCCTGCGCGAGGACCTGCTGCCCCGGCTGCTGGAACTCGCCGACGGCGGCCGGTACGGGCTCGCGGTGGTCGAACTCTGGGGCGGCAGCGACCCGCACCCCGCGGTCGAGGTGCTCGCCGGGGGCGAGGTGGACGGCCGCCCCCTGGCGGAGGCGATCGAACTCGCGGGCGTGGTCACCGCCGTCGACCCGGACCGGCTGGTCGGCGAACTCTCCGTGCCCGACGAGCTGGTGGAGCACGGGCAGCACACCGCCGCCCGGGACGAACGCACCCGCGCCGAGGCGCTCGCCCACCAGGTCGAGTACGCCACCACGCTCGCCGTGCCGCGCGCCACCGCGCACGCGCCGGGGCTCGCGCTGCTGCGCCAGCTCCACCCGACCGCCCGGGTGGTCCGGCTCGGCACCGGTGCGCTCGCCCGGGCCGCCCTCGGCGGCTTCGACGTGGCCGCCGCGCGCGACCGCGTCAACCCGGCGATCGCGCTGCTCCCCCAGGAGAGCGACGAGGCCGGGGTGAGCACCCTGGTCTGGGAGCGCCGCCGGCCGCTGCACCCGGAACGGCTGCACCGGGCCCTCGAACTGCTCGTCCCGGCCGCCCAGCGCAGCCGCGGCAGGTTCTGGCTCGCCAACCGGCCCGACCTGATGCTCGCCTGGGACGCGGCCGGGGCCAACCTCGCGGTCGAGGAGTGCGGGCCCTGGCTGATCGCCCTGCCCGACGCCGCCTGGGACCTCTACCCGCCGGCCCGCCGCGCCGCGGCCGCCCTCGACTGGCACCCCCTGCACGGGGACCGGGTGCAGCAGCTCAGCTTCACCGCGGAGGGGTTGGACGTCGACGGCCTCACCGAACTGCTCGACTCCTGCCTGCTCACCGACACCGAACTCGCCGCCGGCGAACCCGGCTGGAAGGCCCTCCCGGACGGCTTCCGGGACCTCCTCGACCCCGTCCACCACTGACCGACACCGCCCACCACCGCAAGGGAGCACCCGTGCGCAACCGCACCGCCGCGCCGAAGGCCCGGCCCAACCCGCTGGTCGCGGCCGGCATCGAGTACGTCGACTACAAGGACACCGACCTGCTGCGCCGCTTCGTCTCCGACCGCGGCAAGATCCGCAGCCGGCGGGTCACCCGGCTCACCGTCCAGCAGCAGCGGGCGGTGGCCCGGGCGGTCAAGAACGCCCGCGAGACGGCCCTCCTCCCGTACGCCTCCGGCACCACCCGTTAGCCCGGACCCGACGGCCCGGCACCACCCGACAGGAGCCCCCGATGGCAGTTCCCAAGCGCAGGACCTCGCGCAGCAACACCCGGCACCGCCGCGCCCAGTGGAAGGCGACCGGCCCGAAGCTCGTCCCGATCACCCTGAACGGCCGGGAGATGCTCGTCCCGCAGAACCTCGTCCCGGCCTACCGCCGGGGCCTGATCGACCCGGAGGGGAGGTGACGGCGGTCAGCGGGGAGTGCGCGGGGGCGCGCGGGGCGCAGTGGGGTGCCGGCGCATCCCTCGGGGGTGCTCGGCGGGCGCTTCGGGCCGGGGGTTCGTAGGCTCGACGCATGGCGGATGCGTACGCGGGGCGGCGGGAGCGGGTGAGGGAGCACTGCAGCGCGGCCGGCGCCGACGCGGCGCTGATCACCCGGGCGGCGAACGTGCGGTACCTGACGGGCTGCGCGCCCTGCGGGGCGACCCTGCTGCTGACCCGGGACCGGGTGC
Organism: Kitasatospora sp. NPDC059088; assembly: GCF_042738155.1. Classification (NCBI taxonomy): domain Bacteria; kingdom Bacillati; phylum Actinomycetota; class Actinomycetes; order Kitasatosporales; family Streptomycetaceae; genus Kitasatospora; species Kitasatospora sp. NPDC059088. Next base: position 8,379 of record NZ_JBHYGR010000035.1, read on the forward strand.
TGCTGACGCTCCCGGACGACCTGCCGCCGGACGACTCGGGGGAGCACCTGATCGCCGCGGACGTCACCCAGGTGCCGGTGGCGGCCGGGGCGGACACCGCCCTGGCGGCCGCCGCCACCGCGGACCGGCTGGGGGTGCGCGACCTGGCGGTCGAGGAGCACGACCTGACCGTCACCCGGCACCGGGCGGTCGCGGGCCTGCTGGAGGGCGGCCGGCTGGCGGACCTCGGCCAGGTGGTGGAGCGGCTGCGGGTGGTCAAGGACGAGCACGAGATCGCGGACCTGCGGATCGCCGCCGAGATCGCCGACCAGGCGCTGGGCGAGCTGCTGGAGTCGATCCTGGTCGGCCGGACCGAGCGGCACCTGGCGATGGAGCTGGAGCGCCGGATGATCGACCACGGAGCCGACCGGGCGGCCTTCCCGGTGTCGGTCGGCACCGGCAGCCACTCCGGCCAGCCCGCCCACCAGCCCACCGACCGCCGGGTGGAGGAGGGCGACTTCCTCACCGTGGTGATGGGCGCCCAGTACCGGGGCTACGGCGTCTCGACCGCCCGGACCTTCGTGATCGGAGCGGCTCCCGCGCCCTGGCAGGTCGAGCTGCACCGGCTGGTCTTCCGCGCCCAGCGGGCGGGTCGGGAGGCGCTCGGCCCGGGCGTCGAGCAGTGCGTGCCCGACCGGGTGGCCCGGCAGGTCCTGGAGGCGGCCGGGCACGCCGAGGCCTCTCCGCACCCGGTCGGCCACGGCATCGGGCTGGAGATCCGGGAGGCGCCGCGCCTCGGTCCGTCGGACATGGGTAAACTGGACAGCCGCGTGCCGGTCACCGTCGGTCCAGGGGTCCACCTCCCGGGCAAGGGCGGGGTCCGGATCGAGGACACGCTCGTGGTGCGCCCCCTCGAGGAGGGCGGGCCCGAGCTGCTCACCATCACCACCAAGGAGCTCCTCGCCCTGTGACGGCGGCCCCCGGGCCGGCGGCAGGACGCGAACCCTTGGTTCCTTGACAGCTATATCCAGGAGTAAGTGCGCCCGTGGCTTCCACGAACGATCTCAAGAACGGCATGGTCCTCAAGCTGGAGGGCGGCAAGCTCTGGTCCGTCGTCGAGTTCCAGCACGTCAAGCCCGGCAAGGGCCCGGCCTTCGTGCGTACGAAGCTCAAGGAGGTCCTGACGGGCAAGGTCGTCGACAAGACCTTCAACGCCGGCACCAAGGTCGAGACCGCCAACGTCGACAAGCGCGGCATGCAGTTCTCGTACAAGGACGGCGAGAACTTCGTGTTCATGGACATGGACACCTACGACCAGATCACGATCGAGCCGGCCGTCGTCGGTGACGCCGCGAACTACCTGCTGGAGGGCTTCGAGGCCCTCGTCGCCACCAACGAGGGTGCGGTGCTCTACATCGAGCTCCCGACCTCCGTCGAGCTCGTGATCTCCCACACCGAGCCGGGCGTGCAGGGCGACCGCTCCACCGGTGGCACCAAGCCGGCCACCCTGGAGACCGGTGCCGAGATCCAGGTCCCGCTCTTCGTCGTCACCGGCGAGAAGGTCAAGGTCGACACCCGCGACGGCAGCTACCTCGGCCGGGTGAAGTAAGTCCGTGTCGGCCGCACGTAGCAAGGCCCGTACCCGGGCCTTCCAGATCCTCTTCGAGGCCGACCACCGCGGGGTCGACCCGCAGCAGGTCCTTGCCGACTGGGTGGCGCGCGCCCGCGAGCCCAAGCCCGACGAGGGCACCCCGCAGGTGGGCGAGTACACCATGGAGCTGATCGAGGGGTACGTCCAGCACGCGCGTCGCATCGACGACCTGATCGAGCAGTACGCGGTGGGCTGGACCCTCGACCGGATGCCGATCGTGGACCGCAACGTCCTGCGGCTCGGCGCGTACGAGCTGATCTGGGAGGACGGCGTCCCGGACGCGGTCGTCCTGGACGAGTCCGTCGAGATCGCCAAGGAGTTCTCCACGGACGACTCCCCGGCCTTCGTCAACGGCATGCTGGCCCGCTTCCTGGAGCTGAAGCCGAGCATCCGCCGCTGATCGGTGCTGTTCGCAGACGGCCGCAGGCCCCCGGAACTCCGGGGCCTGCGGCCGTTCCGCGTTTCACCCGGTGGGCGTAGGGTGGGTGCTACTCGTCAGTAACTTCGCCGACGGCGCCGTCGGCGACCCGAAGGGCAGGCCACACCCATGAGCACCGCGACCCGCAGCGAGTTCGACCGGGGCATCGCCCTCACCAGACACCCCGAGGAGGCCGGCCGCTACGAGGCCGAGCTCGGCGCCGGCTGGCAGATCGGCGGCGGGGTCAACGGCGGGCTGCTGCTCGCGGTGGCCGGACACGCGCTGTCGCTGGAGCACGGGCAGCACCCCGACCCGGTGTCGATCAGCGGTTACTACCTGTCCGCCTCCACCCCCGGCCCGGCCGCCGTCCGCACCGAGGTGCTGCGCACCGGTCGCGGGCTGTCCACCGGCACCGCCTCGCTCAGCCAGGACGGCGTCGAACGCCTGCGCGTGGTGGCCAGCCACGGCGACCTCGCCGCCGCCGACGGCGAGGTGCGCACCACCGCGACCCCGCCGCAGCTGCCGCCGCCGGACCAGTGCATCGGCGTCGAGCACGCCCCCAGGCAGCTGATCGAGCAGGCCGCCCTGCTGGAGCGCTTCGACCTGCGGCTCGACCCGGCCACCGTCGGCTGGGCGCTCGGCCAGCCCTCCGGCAACGGCCGGATCCAGGGCTGGTTCCGGCTCGCCGACGGCCGCGACCCCGACCCGCTGCTGCTCCTGCTGGTCGCCGACGCGCTCCCGCCGGTCACCTTCGACCTCGGCCTGCCGGGCTGGGCCCCGACCGTCGAGCTGACCGTCCACCTGCGGGCCAGGCCCGCCCCGGGCTGGCTGCGGGTCGTCCACTCCACCCGCAACGTGGCCGGCGGCTACTTCGAGGAGGACGCCGAGGTCTGGGACGAGGCCGGACGCCTGGTCGCCCAGTCCCGGCAGCTGGCCCGGGTGCCGCGCTGAGGCCGCGACGACCCCTATTACCGGTGGTTACATTTCCGTGACACGCCGTACGTGTGTGGCGCGCGGAACTGGGGAGTAACACGGTCAGCGGCGAGCCCCGCCGCTGACCGTCACCGTACCGTTCGACGGCCCCCAGCAGATGTCAGGAGCCACCGATGACCAGCCGCAAGGGCCGCGCCCGCCGCAACTCCGACTGCACCGCCGGCGGCCTGCGCCCCGCGCTGCGGGCGCCGCACCGGCCGCGGCGGGTCGAGGGGGCCGAGCAGGCGTTCGTCCTCGGTGTGCTCACCAATGCCGCGGACTTCGCGCGGGCCCGGGCCTGGGGCGTGTGCGACGCCCCCGACTACGAGCGCTACCTGGCCGACACCGCGGAGCTGCTGGCCGACGCGCTGGAGCGGTTCGAGACCGTCCGGGCCCGGATGTTCCACCCGCAGGACTTCGAGGAGTTCTGCCTGCTGCACGGCCTGGACCCGGCCGAGTCCGCCGCCCGCGACCGCTACCTGGTCAACCCGCCGTTGCAGACCCAGCTGCTGCCCTATCAGGGCGAGGAACTGGCCGGGGACTTCGTGCCGCGACTGGTCCGGGCCCGGGAGAACGGGCTGACGCTCTGCCACGCCGACCTGCTGCTCGACGGCGGGCTGTACGGGGGTGCGGGGGAGACCGACGAGGAGCACGCGCGCTGGGTGCGGGCCGCCTACCAGCGCGGTGGCGAGGTGTTCCGCCGGATGCTGGTGGGCGCGGGCGCCGGGGTGTACGAGCTGCGCCTGCGGGTGGACGCGCCGGGCGGGCGGCTGGCCGCGGCGGCCCGGGTCCTGCAGTGGGAGGACGGCGTGGCGCGGATCAACGACGAGGACCTGGAGCTGGTCTGCGCGGTGCTGTGCGCCGGGCTGGCGCTGGAGCTGCCGGGCGTCGCGGTGCTGCACGGCTCGCAGGGGTCGGCGGCCTCCGGCGGAGCCGCCGAGAGGGCCCGCGGGGGAGCCGCTGATGAGTCCCGCGGCGGAGCCGCTGACGGATGCTTCCTGCCCGCCGCCTGGGCGTGGTCGAGCAGCGGCCCGGACTGGGCGCCGGCCGCCCGCCCGGTGCGGCTGGACGGCGTGGCGGCGCAGCCGGGCTACAGCCTGGGCACGGTCTGCTGAGCCGGTGACCGCCCGGCACGCCGCGGCGGGGGGGGGGGGGGCGGCGCCGCGCGCGCCCGCCCGGGAGGGGAACGGCAGGACGGTGAGAGCGCCCGGA
>NZ_JBHYGR010000035.1:12620-28226 GCF_042738155.1 Kitasatospora sp. NPDC059088
GCGCGACCCCCGCCTCAGCGCCGGGCCGGGACGTCGGCCGGCGGCCCCCCCGGCCCCCCCCGCGCGCGCCCCCCCGCACCCGGGGGGCCGCGCCGTGACGTTTCTGCAAGCCGTTGCAGGCCGAGGCCCGCTTTTCCGGCGGAGCCGGAGCGCGAGCGTCAGCTCGCGTCCTCCTCGCGCACCGCGCGGCGCGCGTCGGGGTTGAGCACGCCCCAGGAGATCAGCTGCTCGGTGAGGATCGACGGCGACTGGTCGTAGATCACGGCCAGCGTGCGCAGGTCGTCCTGGCGGATCGAGAGGACCTTGCCGTTGTAGTCGCCGCGCTGGCTCTGGATGGTCGCCGCGTAGCGCTGTAGCGGACCGGCCTTCTCGGACGGCACCTGGGTCAGTCTCTCCAGGTCGAGGACCAGGCGCGGCGGCGGCTCGGCCGCGCCGCCGGGGGTGCCTCCGGGCAGCAGTTCCTGCACCGGCACGCCGTAGAACTCGGCGAGCTCGGCCAGCCGCTGCACGGTGACCGCACGGTCGCCGCGCTCGTACGAGCCGACGACGACTGCCTTCCAGCGCCCCTGGGACTTCTCCTCGACACCGTGCAGGGAGAGCCCCTGCTGAGTGCGGATCGCTCGGAGCTTGCCTCCGAGCTGCTTCGCGTAGTCGCTGGACATTGATCTCCCCGGACGAGATTGCTTCGCGTTCAGTGGTGGGTCACGGGCGTTGCCGGCGTCGTTACCGGTGGGTTCGACGCCTGTCTCGTAACTCACTGTGAGGTTACGTAGAGTAAGGTAGTTGCGTCAAGCCGAATGGGGCAGTCGTGCGAATGGCCCGCATCATCGGCGCATCCGGTGCGTGAACCCGGAGAAGCGGAATGATGGAGGTCCGTTTGCCGTGCGGCGCGCTGATAGGATGACCCGAAGCCCACGCCCGGTCGGCGGGGGCCCAATCCCAGACATCCTTTAAGGCCCGTCCAGTGAGGCGGGGAAGGAGGTCCGCTTCGGCATGACCACACATCAGGAACCCACGCCGCGACCGCCGCACCAGGTGCTGGACGGCACGGACATCGCCCGGGTCGTCACCCGGATAGCGCACGAGATCGTCGAGCGCGCCAAGGGCGCGGAGGACGTCGTGCTGCTCGGCATCCACACCAGGGGCGTCCACCTCGCCCGCCGCCTGCACGGCCGGCTGGCCCAGATCACCGGGCGCGAGATCCCGCTGGGCACCCTGGACATCACCATGTACCGGGACGACCTGCGGTTGAAGCCCGCCCGCGCCCTGGAGCACACCGAGATCCCGCCCGGCGGCATCGACGGCAAGCTGGTCATCCTCGTCGACGACGTGCTGTTCTCCGGCCGCACCATCCGCGCCGCGCTGGACGCGCTGAACGACATCGGCCGCCCGCGCGCCGTGCAGCTCGCCGTCCTGGTCGACCGCGGCCACCGCGAGCTGCCGATCCGGGCGGACTACGTGGGCAAGAACCTCCCCACCTCGCTGCGCGAGGCCGTGCAGGTCCGCCTGGCCGACACCGACGGCGTGGACGCCGTACTGGTCGGCGACCGCGACCACGCCGCCCGCAGCTCGCAGGCCATGGCCTCCCAGCCCACCGAACCGCACCTCCCGGAGTAGCCGCGTGAAGCGCCACCTCGTCTCCGCCGCCGATCTCAGCCGCGACGACGCGCTGCTGATCCTGGACACCGCCGAGGAGCTCGCCCAGCTCTCCGGCCGGGCCGTCAAGAAGCTGCCCACGCTGCGCGGCCGCACCGTCGTCAACCTCTTCTTCGAGGACTCCACCCGCACCAAGACCTCCTTCGAGGCCGCCGAGAAGCGACTGTCCGCGGACGTCATCAACTTCTCCGCCAAGGGCTCCTCGGTCTCCAAGGGCGAGAGCCTCAAGGACACCGCGCTCACCCTCCAGGCGATGGGGGCCGACGCGGTCGTCATCCGCCACCACGCCTCGGGCGCGCCGGCTCGGCTGGCCCAGTCCGACTGGCTGCACGGCAGCGTGATCAACGCCGGCGACGGCACCCACGAGCACCCCACCCAGGCCCTGCTCGACGCCTTCACCATGCGCCGCCACCTCAACGCCGGCCTGGGCAACGACCTGGCCGGGCGCCGGGTCACCATCGTCGGCGACATCCTGCACAGCCGGGTCGCCCGCTCCAACGTGCACCTGCTGACCACCCTCGGCGCCCAGGTGACCTTCGTCGCCCCGCCGACCCTGCTGCCGATCGGCATCGAGAACTGGCCCTGCGAGGTCAGCTACGACCTCGACAGCGTGCTGCCCAAGACCGACGCGCTGATGATGCTGCGGGTGCAGCGCGAGCGGATGAACGCCGCGTTCTTCCCGACCGAGCGCGAGTACAGCCGCCGCTACGGCATGAACGGCCTCCGGATGGCCCAGCTGCCCGGGCACGCCATCGTGATGCACCCCGGCCCGATGGTCCGCGGCATGGAGATCACCGCCGAGGTCGCCGACTCGCCGCGCTGCACCGTGGTCGAGCAGGTCGCCAACGGCGTCTCCGTCCGGATGGCCGTCCTGTACCTGCTGCTCGGCGGGGCCACCCTCGCAGACACCGCCGCCGCCCCCCGCACCGACTCCGTGGAGACCGCCCAGTGACCAGCTACCTGATCCGCAACGCCAAGATCCTGGGCGGCGCCCCGCAGGACCTCCACCTCGCCGACGGCGTCATCCAGGAGATCGGCACCGGCCTGGCGGTCGAGGCGGACATCGAGATCGACGCCACCGGCATGATCGTCCTGCCCGGCCTGGTCGACCTGCACACCCACCTGCGCGAGCCCGGCCGCGAGGACGCCGAGACCGTGCTCACCGGCACCCGGGCCGCCGCGATGGGCGGCTTCACCGCCGTGCACGCGATGGCCAACACCACCCCGGTGGCCGACACCGCGGGCGTGGTCGAGCAGGTCTGGCGGCTCGGCCAGGAGGCCGGCTACTGCGACGTGCAGCCGGTCGGCGCCGTCACCGTCGGCCTGGGCGGCAAGAAGCTCGCCGAGCTCGGCGCGATGCACGAGTCCGCGGCCGGCGTCCGGGTCTTCTCCGACGACGGCAAGTGCGTGGACGACGCGGTGCTGATGCGCCGCGCCCTGGAGTACGTCAAGGCCTTCGACGGCGTCGTCGCCCAGCACGCCCAGGAGCCACGGCTGACCGAGGGCGCCCAGATGAACGAGGGCCAGGTCTCCGGCGAGCTCGGGCTCGGCGGCTGGCCGGCCGTCGCCGAGGAGTCGATCATCGCCCGCGACGTGCTGCTCGCCGCGCACGTCGGCTCCCGGCTGCACGTCTGCCACCTCTCCACGGCCGGCTCGGTCGAGATCGTCCGCTGGGCCAAGTCCAAGGGCTGGGACGTCACCGCCGAGGTGACCCCGCACCACCTGCTGCTCACCGACGAGCTGGTCCGCTCCTACGACCCGGTGTACAAGGTGAACCCGCCGCTGCGCACCGCCGAGGACGTCCAGGCGCTGCGCAAGGCGCTGGCCGACGGCACCATCGACGCCGTCGCCACCGACCACGCGCCGCACCCGGCCGAGGACAAGGACTGCGAGTGGGCCGTGGCCGCGATGGGCATGGTCGGCCTGGAGACCGCGCTGTCGGTCGTCCAGCAGACCATGGTCGACACCGGCCTGCTGAACTGGGAGGGCGTCGCCGACCGGATGTCGCACCGCCCGGCCCGGATCGGCCGTCTCACCGGGCACGGCCGGCCGATCTCGGTGGGTGAGCCCGCCAACCTGGTGCTCTTCGATCCCGCGTACCGTGGGGCCGTGAACCCCGAGAGCTTCGCCACCCGCAGCCGCAACACCCCCTACAAGGGCATGGACCTGCCCGGACGGGTGCACGCCACCTTCCTGCGCGGCCGCGCCACCGTGCTGGCCGGCGAGCCGGCCGAGCAGGGCGGCCTGGCGTGACCGGCTACGCGTCGCTGGCCAGGGAGCAGGCGAGGGTCACCGACTGGCCGGACTACATCGGCTGGGCGGTCGGACTGATGCTCGTCATCGGCCTGATCTACTGGCTGATGCGCCAGGGCTGGAACTGGCGCCGGACCCTGCAGTCCGGGATCCCGCCGCTGCCCGCCGTGCCGGCCCGTGCCGGACGCACCATCCTGGAGACCAGCGGGCGGTACCACGGCAGCACCACCGCCGGGAACTGGCTCGACCGGGTCGTCGCGCACGGCCTGGGCACCCGCAGCCGGGCCGACCTCACCCTCGGCACGGACGGGCTGCTGGTGCAGCGCCCCGGCGACGTCGACTTCTGGATCCCGGCCGAGCACCTCACCGGTGCCCGGACGGACTCCGGGATCGCCGGGAAGGTCGTCCCCTCCGGACTGCTGGTCGTCACCTGGGCCCACGAGGGCACCGAGCTGGACTCCGGCTTCCGGGCCGACCACCCCGACGAGCACGCCGCCTGGGTCGAGGCGATCAACGAGCTCGCAACACGTACCACGAAGACGAAGAAGACGGAAGAGGCCGCGCAATGACCGCACCTGCCCCCACCACGCAGCGCCAACGGCGGGAGCGCATCCCGGCCGTGCTCGTCCTGGAGGACGGCCGGACCTTCCGCGGCCAGGCCTACGGCGCGACCGGCGAGACCTTCGGCGAGGCGGTCTTCAACACCGGCATGTCCGGCTACCAGGAGACCCTCACCGACCCGTCGTACCACCGCCAGGTGGTCGTGATGACCGCGCCGCAGATCGGCAACACCGGCTGGAACGACGAGGACGACGAGTCCAAGCAGATCTGGGTCGCCGGCTACGTCGTGCGCGACCCCGCCCGGGTGGCCTCCAACTGGCGCTCCCGCCGCTCGCTGGACGAGGAGCTGACCCGCCAGGGCGTCGTCGGCATCAGCGGCATCGACACCCGCGCGCTGACCCGCCACCTGCGCGAGCGCGGCGCGATGCGCTGCGGGATCTTCTCCGGCGAGGCGCTGGCCGACCCGGCCGCCCTGCTCGCCCGGGTTCAGCAGTCGCCCGAGATGAAGGGCGCCGACCTGTGCGCCGAGGTCGCCACCACCGAGCCGTACATCGTGCCCGCCGTCGGTGAGAAGAAGTTCACCGTCGCCGCGCTGGACCTCGGCATCAAGGCGATGACCCCGCAGCGGATGGCCGAGCGCGGCATCGAGGTGCACGTGCTGCCCGCCGACTCCAGCCTGGAGGACGTCTACGCCGTCAACCCGGACGGCGTCTTCTTCTCCAACGGCCCGGGCGACCCGGCCACCGCCGACCACCAGGTCGCCGTCGCGCAGGGCGTGCTGGAGCGGGCGACCCCGTTCTTCGGGATCTGCTTCGGCAACCAGATCCTCGGCCGCGCCCTCGGCTTCGGCACCTACAAGCTCAAGTACGGCCACCGCGGCATCAACCAGCCGGTGCAGGACCGCACCACCGGCAAGGTCGAGGTGACCGCCCACAACCACGGCTTCGCCGTGAACGCGCCGCTGGACAAGGTGAGCGACACCCCCTACGGGCGGGTCGAGGTCTCCCACGTCTGCCTCAACGACGACGTGGTCGAGGGCCTCCAGGCACTCGACGTCCCCGCCTTCAGCGTGCAGTACCACCCCGAAGCGGCCGCCGGCCCGCACGACGCCGCCTACCTGTTCGACCGCTTCGTGAAGCTCATGGAGGGCCAGCGTGCCTAAGCGCAGTGACATCAAGTCCGTCCTGGTGATCGGCTCCGGCCCGATCGTCATCGGCCAGGCCGCCGAGTTCGACTACTCGGGCACCCAGGCCTGCCGCGTCCTCAAGGCCGAGGGCCTGCGGGTCGTGCTGGTCAACTCCAACCCGGCCACGATCATGACCGACCCGGAGATCGCCGACGCCACCTACGTCGAGCCGATCACCCCGGACTTCGTCGAGAAGATCATCGCCAAGGAGCGCCCCGACGCCCTGCTGCCGACCCTGGGCGGCCAGACCGCGCTCAACACCGCGATCTCGCTGCACAGCGCCGGCACGCTGGAGAAGTACGGCGTCGAGCTGATCGGCGCCGACGTCGTGGCGATCAACAAGGGCGAGGACCGCGAGCTGTTCAAGGGCGTCGTCGAGGCCGTCAAGGCCAAGATCGGCCACGGCGAGTCCGCCCGCTCGGTCATCTGCCACACCATGGACGAGGTGCTGGCCGGCGTCGACACGCTCGGCGGCTACCCGGTCGTGGTGCGCCCCTCCTTCACCATGGGCGGCGCCGGCTCCGGCTTCGCCCACCACGAGGAGGACCTGCGCCGGATCGCCGGCCAGGGCCTGGCCCTCTCGCCGACCACCGAGGTGCTCCTGGAGGAGTCCATCCTCGGCTGGAAGGAGTACGAGCTGGAGCTGATGCGCGACAAGAACGACAACGTCGTGGTCGTCTGCTCCATCGAGAACTTCGACCCGATGGGCGTGCACACCGGTGACTCGATCACCGTCGCCCCGGCGATGACCCTCACCGACCGCGAGTACCAGATCCTGCGCGACATCGGCATCGCCGTGATCCGCGAGGTCGGCGTCGACACCGGCGGCTGCAACATCCAGTTCGCCGTCAACCCCGACGACGGCCGGGTCATCGTCATCGAGATGAACCCGCGCGTCTCCCGCTCCTCGGCGCTCGCCTCCAAGGCCACCGGCTTCCCGATCGCCAAGATCGCCGCCAAGCTGGCCGTCGGCTACACCCTGGACGAGATCCCCAACGACATCACCGAGCAGACCCCGGCCTCCTTCGAGCCGACCCTCGACTACGTCGTGGTGAAGGTCCCGCGGTTCGCGTTCGAGAAGTTCCCGAGCGCCGACGCCACGCTGACCACCACCATGAAGTCGGTCGGCGAGGCCATGGCCATGGGCCGCAACTTCCCCGAGGCGCTGCAGAAGGCGCTGCGCTCGCTGGAGAAGAAGGGCTCCCAGTTCACCTGGACGAGCCCGCTCGGCGAGAAGACCGAGCTGCTGGTCAAGGCCACCGTGCCGACCGACGGCCGGATCAACACCGTGATGGACGCCATCCGGGCCGGCGCCACCCCGGAGGAGGTCTTCGAGTACACGAAGATCGACCCGTGGTTCGTCGACCAGCTCTTCCTGCTGGACGAGATCGCCGGCGAGCTGGCCGAGGCCGAGGAGCTCACCCCCGAGCTGCTGCGCCACGCCAAGCGGCACGGCTTCTCCGACCAGCAGATCGGCGAGATCCGCGGCCTGCGCCCGGACGTCGTCCGCGAGGTGCGCCACGCGCTCGGCATCCGCCCGGTGTTCAAGACCGTCGACACCTGCGCCGCCGAGTTCGCCGCCAAGACCCCGTACTTCTACTCGTCCTACGACGAGGAGAGCGAGGTCGCCCCGCGCACCAAGCCGGCCGTGATCATCCTCGGCTCGGGCCCCAACCGCATCGGCCAGGGCATCGAGTTCGACTACTCCTGCGTGCACGCCTCCTTCGCGCTGGCCGAGGCCGGGTTCGAGACCGTCATGGTCAACTGCAACCCGGAGACCGTCTCCACCGACTACGACACCTCCGACCGGCTCTACTTCGAGCCGCTCACCCTGGAGGACGTGCTGGAGATCGTCCACGCCGAGCAGCAGGCCGGTCCGCTGGCCGGTGTGATCGTCCAGCTCGGCGGCCAGACCCCGCTCGGCCTGGCCCAGGCGCTCAAGGACAACGGCGTGCCGATCGTCGGCACCCAGCCCGAGGCGATCGACCTCGCCGAGGAGCGCGGCGCCTTCGGCCGCGTGCTGCGCGACGCCGGACTGCCCGCCCCCAAGCACGGCACCGCCTTCTCCTTCGCGGAGGCCAAGGCGATCGCCGACGAGATCGGCTACCCCGTCCTGGCCCGCCCGTCCTACGTGCTCGGCGGCCGCGGCATGGAGATCGTCTACGACGAGGCCTCGCTCGCGTCCTACCTGGAGCGGCACGCCGGTCTGATCTCCGAGCACCCGGTGCTGATCGACCGCTTCCTGGACGACGCGGTGGAGATCGACGTCGACGCGCTCTACGACGGCACCGAGCTCTACCTCGGCGGCGTCATGGAGCACATCGAGGAGGCCGGCATCCACTCCGGCGACTCCGCCTGCGCGCTGCCCCCGATCACCCTCGGCGGCTACGACATCAAGCGCCTGCGCACCTCCACCGAGGCCATCGCGCGCGGTGTCGGCGTCCGCGGCCTGATCAACATCCAGTTCGCGCTGGCCGGGGACATCCTCTACGTGCTGGAGGCCAACCCGCGCGCCTCCCGTACCGTCCCCTTCACCTCCAAGGCGACCGCGGTGCCGCTGGCCAAGGCCGCCGCCCGGGTCTCGCTCGGCGCCACCATCGCCGAGCTGCGCGCCGAGGGCCTGCTCCCGGCCGAGGGCGACGGCGGCACCCTGCCGGCCGACGCGCCGATCGCGGTCAAGGAGGCCGTGATGCCGTGGAGCCGCTTCCGCGACATCCACGGCCGCGGCGTGGACACCGTGCTCGGCCCGGAGATGCGCTCGACCGGTGAGGTCATGGGCATCGACAAGGTCTTCGGCACCGCCTACGCCAAGGCCCAGGCCGGCGCCTACGGCGCGCTGCCGACCAAGGGCAAGGTCTTCGTCTCGGTCGCCAACCGGGACAAGCGCAACCTGGTCTTCCCGGCCCGGGCGCTGGTCGGCCTCGGCTTCGAGGTGCTCGCCACCGCCGGCACCGCCGAGGTGCTCCAGCGCGGCGGCATCCCGTCCACGCTGGTGCGCAAGCACAGCGAGGGCGAGGGCCCGAACGGTGAGAAGACCATCGTCCAGCTGATCCACGACGGCGAGGTCGACCTGATCATCAACACGCCGTACGGCACCGGCGGGCGCCTGGACGGCTACGAGATCCGCACCGCGGCGGTCTCCCGCGGGGTGCCCTGCCTGACCACCGTCCAGGCGATGGGCGCGGCCGTCCAGGGCATGGACGCACTGCTGCGCGACGAGGTCGGAGTGATGTCGCTCCAGGAGCACGCCGAGCTGATCAACGCCGGCCGCAAGTAGCACCACCGCAGTGGGGGGCACCGGAGCCGGATTGGTGCCCCCCACTCGTATGCCCGCCCGTCGCCCGCCACCCCCCTTCCTTCGACGGGCTGCGCCCGCGCCCTGAACCCGCTGCTGCCTTCGGAGTTGATCCCGCTTTGTACAAGTTCCTGTTCGACCTCGTCTTCAAGAGGATGGACCCGGAGAGGGCCCACCACCTGGCCTTCTTCTGGATCCGCCTCGCCTCCTCGGTGCCCGGCCTGCGCACCCTGGTGCGGCTGGTGCTCGCCCCGCGCGACCGGGCGCTGCGCACCCGGGCCCTCGGCCTCGACCTGCCCGGCCCGTTCGGGCTCGCGGCCGGCTTCGACAAGAACGGCGTCGGCATCGACGGCCTGGCCATGCTCGGCTTCGACTACGTCGAGATCGGCACCATCACCGGGGAGCCCCAGCCCGGCAACCCGGCGCCCCGGCTGTTCCGCCTGGTCGAGGACCGCGCGCTGATCAACCGGATGGGCTTCAACAACCAGGGCTCGGCCCGGGTCGCGGCCCGGCTGGCGGCCCGCCCGCACACCAGCTCCACCCCGGTGATCGGCGTCAACATCGGCAAGACCAAGGTGGTCGAGGAGGCCGACGCCGTCGCCGACTACGTCAAGTCGACCGAGCGGCTGGCCAAGTACGCCGACTACCTGGTGGTCAACGTCAGCTCCCCGAACACCCCCGGGCTGCGCAACCTCCAGGCCGTCGACCACCTGCGCCCGCTGCTCGCCGCCGTGCGCGAGGCCGCCGACCGCGCCACCGCGCACCACGTGCCGCTGCTGGTCAAGATCGCCCCGGACCTGGCCGACGAGGACGTCGACGCCGTCGCCGACCTCGCCCTGGAGCTGGGCCTGGACGGCATCATCGCCACCAACACCACGATCGGCCGCGGCGGCCTGCTCGCCGACCCGCAGCGGGTCGAGGAGATCGGCATGGGCGGCCTGTCCGGCGCCCCGCTCAAGGCCCGCGCCCTGGAGGTCCTCCAGCGGCTGCGCGCCCGCACCGGCGGCCGGCTGACCCTGGTCTCGGTCGGCGGCGTGGAGACCGCCGAGGACGCCTGGCAGCGGATCATCCACGGCGCCGACCTGGTGCAGGGCTACAGCGCCTTCATCTACGAGGGTCCGTTCTGGTGCCGCCGGATCCACAAGGGCCTCTCCGCCCGGATCCGGGCCGCGGGCTTCCGCGACCTCGCCGCGGCCGTCGGCAGCGCCGTCCGCGGCGCCTGAACCCCCTGACCGGTCTCGCAGCAGGCCGTACCACCCCTGGAAAGGACGACATGACCCTCGCCCCGTTCGGCGCCCGGCTGCGCCAGGCCCTCGACACCCGCGGCCAGCTCTGCGTCGGCATCGACCCGCACGCCTCCCTGCTCTCCGCCTGGGGGCTCGGCGACGACCTCGCGGGGCTGGAGACGTTCAGCCGCACCGTGGTGGAGGCCCTGGCCGACCGGGTCGCGGTGCTCAAGCCGCAGGCCGCCTTCTTCGAGCGCTTCGGCAGCAAGGGCGTCGCGGTGCTGGAGAAGGCCGTCGAGGAGGCCCGGGCGGCCGGCGCGCTGGTGCTGATGGACGCCAAGCGCGGCGACATCGGCTCCACCATGGCCGCCTACGCGGAGGCCTTCCTGTCGCCGAGCAGCCCGCTGTTCTCGGACGCCGTCACGGTCAGCCCGTACCTGGGCTTCGGGTCGCTGCGCCCGGCCCTCGACCTGGCCCGCGAGCAGGGCTGCGGGGTGTTCGCGCTGGCGCTCACCTCCAACCCGGAGGGCGCCGAGGTGCAGCGCGCCGTCGGGGCGGACGGCGAGCCGGTCGCGGCCTCCGTGCTGCGCCAGCTGGCGGCGGAGAACGCGGACGCCGCGCCGCTGGGCTCCTTCGGCGCGGTGGTCGGCGCGACGCTGGCCGACGCGGGCGTGGACCTGGCCATCAACGGCCCGCTGCTGGCCCCCGGGATCGGCGCCCAGGGTGCGACCATGGCGGACCTGCCGCGGGTGTTCGGCGCCTCGGTGATCAACGTGGTGCCGAGCGTCAGCCGGGACGTGCTCAAGCACGGGCCGTCGGTTCCGGCGCTGCGGGCGGCGGCGGAGCGCTTCGTCGGCGAGTTCGCGGACGCCGTCAAGTAGGCACCGGCGGACGCCGTCAAGTGGCCGGAGCGGTCCGGCCGGTGGGGCCGCGGTAGCCGATCGGTGACCGTGCGCAGTGTCCGCAGGACGGCGGGGCGGCACCGGAGTTGACGTGAGCGCCGTCACATCGAGCCCGCCAAAGTCTCGCAATCGCGGTCATTTTGCCCTGGAAAGTCCTGGTCGGCCTTGGCTGACCAGGACTTTTCGTGTTCTTTTCCTGACGCGGCGCCGCAATCCGGGTAGTGTCCGGCGATAGGTCATCGGCGAGCCGCGAACCCGTAGCTCCCGCAGGTCAGGGCCCTGTGGTTCCCCATTGGGCTCCCCTTGCGGACGGTGTCCTAGGTACCGAACCAGTCATAGCTCAATCCCTTCCTTCCACACCCTGAGGTGAACGGCGTGGCTCTTCCGCCCCTTACCCCTGAACAGCGCACCGCCGCGCTCGCCAAGGCCGCCGAGGCTCGCCGGGAGCGCGCCGAGGTCAAGAACCGGCTCAAGCACTCCGGCGCCTCCCTGCACGAGGTGATCAAGGCCGGCAAGAATGACAACGACGTCATCGGCAAGATGAAGGTCTCGGCCCTGCTGGAGTCCCTTCCGGGCGTCGGCAAGGTTCGTGCCAAGCAGATCATGGAGCGCCTCGGCATCAGCGAGAGCCGCCGTGTCCGCGGTCTCGGAACGAACCAGATCGCCTCCCTGGAGCGGGAGTTCGGCGGTGGCGCCGCCTGACCGTGCCCCCGTGGTCCCAGGATCGTCCGCGATCCGGGATAATCGGTGCATGAGTGAGCGTCCGCGGCTGACCGTGCTCTCCGGCCCCTCGGGGGTCGGCAAGAGCACGGTCGTCGCTCATATGAGGAAGATGTACCCCGAGGTCTGGCTCTCGGTGTCGGCCACCACCCGTCACCCGAGGCCCGGCGAGAAGAACGGGGTCCAGTACCACTTCGTCGACAACGACGAGTTCGACAAGCTGATCGCCAACGGCGAGCTGCTGGAATGGGCCGAGTTCGCGGGGAACCGCTACGGCACCCCGCGCGCGGCGGTGCTGGAGAAGCTGGAGCGCGGTGAGCCCGTCCTGCTGGAGATCGACCTCCAGGGCGCCCGCCAGGTGCGCGAGTCGATGCCCGACGCCCAGCTGGTCTTCCTGGCTCCGCCGAGCTGGGACGAGCTGGTCCGTCGGCTGACCGGCCGGGGCACCGAGCCGCAGGACGTGATCGAGCGGCGGCTGGAGGCGGCCACGATCGAGCTCGCGGCCGAGACCGAGTTCGACACAACCCTTGTCAACACCTCCGTCGAGCAGGTAGCGGCCGAACTGCTAGCCTTGCTCGGTGTAGCCTGACCTGTCAGTCTTTTCCACCCTTTCGGAAGGTTTTCGCGTGTCCTCTTCCATGACCGCGCCCGAGGGCATCATCAACCCGCCGATCGACGAGCTGCTTGAGGCCACCGACTCGAAGTACAGCCTCGTGATCTACGCCGCCAAGCGCGCGCGCCAGATCAACGCTTACTACTCCCAGCTCGGCGAGGGCCTGCTGGAGTACGTCGGCCCGCTGGTCGACACCCACGTGCACGAGAAGCCGCTGTCGATCGCGCTGCGCGAGATCAACGCCGGCATGCTGACCGCCGAGGCGGTCGAGGGCGCCGCCTGAGGCAGCCCCGCAACTTCCCCGGAGGGCCGGGCGGAATTCTTCCGCCGGGCCCTCCGGCGTTTTCCGCTCGCCGTCTCCCGGTCGGGGTGGGGCACGGTGCGAGTGATCGTCGAGGGGTCGTAGGGTGGGCGGGTTCCCGATCTGTCGGGTGCCCGATGCGGAGAAAGGCCGGTAGATGAGCGCGAGTGCGGACGCCCCCCGCGTGGTCCTCGGTGTCAGCGGCGGGATCGCCGCCTACAAGGCGTGCGAGCTGCTGCGCCGGTTCACCGAGTCCGGCCACCAGGTCACCGTGGTGCCCACCGCGGCGGCGCTGCACTTCGTCGGCGAGGCCACCTGGGCCGCGCTCTCCGGCCGCCCGGCCGCCACCGAGACCTGGGAGCGCGTGCACGAGGTGCCGCACGTGCGGATCGGCCAGCAGGCCGACCTGGTGGTGGTCGCCCCCGCCACCGCCGACCTGATCGCCAAGGCCGCCCACGGGCTCGCCGACGACCTGCTCACCAACACCCTGCTCACCGCCCGCTGTCCGGTCGTGGTGGCGCCCGCGATGCACACCGAGATGTGGGAGCACCCCGCCACCCGGGAGAACGTCGCCACCCTGCGCCGCCGCGGCGTGATCGTGCTGGAGCCGGCCGTCGGGCGGCTGACCGGCAAGGACACCGGCAAGGGGCGGCTGCCCGAGCCCGGCGCGATCTTCGAGGCCTGCCGGGCCGTGCTGCGCCGCGGCGGGGCGGTGCCGACCGACCTGGCCGGCCGGCACCTGGTGGTCTCGGCCGGCGGCACCCGGGAGCCGCTGGACCCGGTGCGCTACCTCGGCAACCGCTCCTCCGGCAAGCAGGGCTACGCGCTCGCCGTGACCGCCGCGGCCCGCGGGGCGCGGGTGACCCTCGTCTCTGCCAACGCCGAGCTGCCCGACCCGGCCGGGGTGGACGTGGTGCACGTCTCGACCGCGCTGGAGCTGCGCGAGGCGGCGCTGGCGGCGGCCGCGGCCGCGGACGCCGTGGTGATGGCCGCGGCGGTGGCGGACTTCCGGCCCGCCGAGTACGCCACCGGCAAGATCAAGAAGGTCGAGGGGGTCGAGCCGGCGCCGGTCGCGCTGGTCCGCAATCCCGACGTGCTGGCCGAGCTGTCGGCGCACCGCCCCCGTTCGGGCCAACTGGTGGTGGGTTTCGCGGCGGAGACCGACGACGTGCTCGCCAACGGCCGCGCCAAGCTCGCCCGGAAGGGGTGCGACCTGCTGGTGGTCAACGAGGTGGGCGACGGCAAGGCCTTCGGGCAGGACGTCAACGAGGCCGTGGTACTGGGCGCGGACGGCACCGAGACCCCCGTACCGGTGGGCCCCAAGGAGGTGCTCGCGGACGTGGTCTGGGATCTGGTGGCAAAGCGGCTGGAATCGGGTCGGAACTGATCGATTCCCGCTCGATTCCCGATGGATTCCCGCTGGAGAACGTTCTTGATTTCCGGAAGCGGGTGACGTTCGGCGGAAGCAGCCGGTTAGACTCCAGGAATCAAGTCTTTCCGGATGTCCCCGGTTCGCCGGGGGCCTTCAGTCAGCAGCCGCTGCAACCCCAGGGAGCGCTGTGTCTCGCCGCCTGTTCACCTCGGAGTCCGTGACCGAGGGACACCCCGACAAGATCGCTGACCAGATCAGCGACACCATCCTTGACGCTCTCCTGCGGGAGGACCCGACCTCCCGGGTCGCCGTGGAGACGCTCATCACGACCGGCCAGGTGCACGTGGCCGGCGAGGTGACCACCAAGGCGTACGCCCCGATCGCCCAGCTCGTCCGGGACAAGATCCTGGAGATCGGCTACGACAGCTCCAAGAAGGGCTTCGACGGCGCCTCCTGCGGCGTGTCGGTGTCCATCGGTGCCCAGTCGCCCGACATCGCGCAGGGTGTCGACACCGCGTACGAGGCCCGGGTCGAGGGCGACGAGGACGACCTGGACAAGCAGGGCGCCGGCGACCAGGGCCTGATGTTCGGCTACGCGTCCGACGAGACGCCCGAGCTGATGCCGCTGCCGATCACCCTGGCGCACCGCCTCTCCCGCCGCCTCACCGAGGTGCGCAAGAACGGGACCATCCCGTACCTGCGCCCCGACGGCAAGACCCAGGTCACCATCGAGTACGACGGCGACAAGGCCGTCCGCCTCGACACCGTGGTCGTCTCCACCCAGCACGCCAGTGACATCGACCTGGAGTCGCTGCTCACCCCGGACATCCGCGAGTTCGTCGTGGAGCCGGAGCTCAAGGCGCTGGCCGACCAGGGCATCAAGCTGACCACCGAGGGCTACCGCCTGCTGGTCAACCCGACCGGCCGCTTCGAGATCGGCGGCCCGATGGGCGACGCCGGCCTCACCGGCCGCAAGATCATCATCGACACCTACGGCGGCATGGCCCGCCACGGTGGCGGCGCCTTCTCGGGCAAGGACCCGTCCAAGGTGGACCGCTCGGCCGCGTACGCGATGCGCTGGGTGGCGAAGAACATCGTTGCCGCCGGCCTCGCCCGCCGCGCCGAGGTGCAGGTCGCGTACGCGATCGGCAAGGCCGAGCCGGTCGGCCTGTTCGTGGAGACCTTCGGCACCGAGACCGTCCCGGTCCTCAGCATCCAGAAGGCCGTCTCCGAGGTCTTCGACCTGCGCCCGGCCGCGATCATCCGCGACCTGGACCTGCTGCGCCCGATCTACTCCCAGACCGCCGCGTACGGCCACTTCGGCCGTGAGCTGCCGGACTTCACCTGGGAGCGCACCGACCGCGTGGAGCAGCTCAAGGCTGCCGTCCAGGACTGACGTCCCGGCTCTGCCGAGCGGCGCCCCCCCCCCCCCGGGGGGGGGGGCCCCGCCCCGTGTTGCGGGCGGTCGGTGGGTCCTGGGTGTACTTGGGGGCGAGTATCAGCACAGGGGGGAACGGGGGC
>NZ_JBHYGR010000035.1:28236-31193 GCF_042738155.1 Kitasatospora sp. NPDC059088
CCGCGCCCGCCCGCCCGCCCCGTCCGGTCACACACGCGCGCCCGCGCCTGTCGCTGCCCCCCCCCGGGCGCCCCCCCCGCCCCCCCGGCGGGCGCCCCCCCCCCCCCCCCGCTCCGCTTTGTGCGTCCTGTCGGTGTGACCTGGTAGTACTTGGGAGCGATGAGCAGCACAGGGGAGAACGGGGGCGCCGAGCCGGAGCAGCTGGCGTTCATCCGGGAGACGGTCAAGCGGGCCAAGCCCCGGTCGTGGCGCGGGGCCAAACGGGCCGAGCACCTGCCGGTGGCCCGGGTCGTGGTGGACAAGGGCGTGCTCACCATCGACAAGCTCTTCGACTACGAGGTGCCCGCCGCGATGGCGGAGGAGGCCCAGCCGGGCGTCCGGGTGCGGGTGCGTTTCGGAGCGCGGGTGGTCAAGGGCCAGCGCGAGGGGGGGGAACTGCACGACGGGTTCATCGTCGCCCGGCTGGAGAAGAGCGATTTCGCCGGCCCGCTCGCCCCGCTCGCCCAGGTGCTCTCGCCCGAACCCGTGCTCAGCCCGCAGCTGCTGCGGCTCTGCCGCACCGTCGCCGACCGGTACGCCGGGACGCTGGCCGACGTGCTCCAGCTCGCCGTGCCGCCCCGGCACGCCAAGGCCGAGGCCGAGCCCTCCCCGGCGCCGCTGCCGCGCCCCCAGGCCCCGGCGCCCGGGGGCTGGCAGCGCTACCCGGCCGGGCCGGACTTCCTCACCGCGCTGGCCGACGGCGGCTCGCCGCGGGCGGTGTGGGCGGCGCTCCCGGGGCCCGGCTGGCCGTACGAGATCGCCCGGGCGGTCGCGGCGACGCTGGCCGGCGGGCGCGGCGCCCTGGTCGTGCTGCCGGACCGCCGCTCGGTCGCCCGGGTCGACCGGGCGCTGACCGAGCTGCTCGGCCCCGGGATGCACATGGCACTGGAGGCGGACCTCGGCCCGCGCGAGCGCTACCGGCGCTGGCTGGCGGTCAGCCGCGGCTCGGTGCACGCCGCGATCGGGACCAGGGCCGCCATGTTCGCGCCCGTCCGCGACCTCGGCCTCGTCGTGGTCTGGTCCGACGGGGACGGCAGCCACAGCGACCCGCGCGCCCCCCACCCGCACGTGCGCGAGGTGGCGCTGCTGCGCGCCGCCGAGGAGGGCGCGGCCGTGCTGCTCGGCGGGCACACGGTGACCGTGGAGGGCGCCCAGCTGGTCGCCACCGGCTGGGCCCGGCCGCTGGTCGCCGACCGGGAGACGGTGCGGCAGGTCGCGCCCCGGGTGCGGACCGTCACCGACCAGGACCAGCACCGGGACGCCGCCGCCCAGGCCGCCCGGCTGCCCTCGGTCGGCTGGGAGGCCGCCCGGGAGTCGCTGGCGGCCGGGCACCCGGTGCTCATCCAGGTGCCCCGGCGCGGCTACGTGCCCCGGCTCGCCTGCGGCCGCTGCCGCACGCCCGCCCGCTGCCGGCACTGCGAAGGGCCCCTGGAGGCGCCCTCGGCCGACGCCCCGCTCAGCTGCGGCTGGTGCGGGGAGGCGGAGAACGACTGGCACTGCCCCGAGTGCGGCTCCTTCCGGCTGCGGGCCCAGGTGGTCGGCGCCCGGCGCACCGCGGAGGAACTGGGCAAGGCGTTCCCGCGGATCCCGGTCCGGACCTCGGGGCGGGACGCGGTGCTGGACACCGTGCCGGACGAGCCCTCGCTGGTGATCTCCACCCCGGGCGCGGAGCCGGTGGTCGAGGGCGGCTCCGGGTACGGGGCGGTGCTGCTGCTGGACGGCTGGGCCCTGCTCGGCCGGCCCGACCTGCGGGCGGGGGAGGAGACCCTGCGGCTCTGGCTGGCCGCCGCCGCCCTGGCCCGGCCCGCCGGGGAGGGCGGGACGGTCGTCGTGGTCGCCGAGCCCTCGGCCCGGCCGGTGCAGGCCCTGGTCCGCTGGGACCCGCTGGGGCACGCCGGGCTGGAACGGGACGAACGGGCGCAGCTGCACTTCCCGCCGGTGTCGCGGATGGCCGCCGTCAGCGGGAGCCCGGCGGCCGTCGCCGACCTGCTGAACCTGATCCGGCTGCCGGAGGGCGCGGACGTGCTCGGCCCGGTGCCGGTGCCCGCGCTGCGCGGGGAGGAGCAGGAGCGGGCGCTGCTGCGGGTGGCGCCCGGGCAGGGGGCCGCGCTGGCGGCGGCGCTCAAGGCGGCGCAGATCGCGCGGATCGCGCTGCGGACGCCGGAGCCGGTGCGGGTGCGGGTGGATCCGACGGACATCGGGTAGCGGTGGGGGTGGCTGGGGGCTGGGGGCTGCTGACCGGTGGTGGCCGGCGGGGGTGACGGACCTGCGGGGGCGGGGTGAGTGGGCCACCCCGCCCCGGGGCGGCCCGGTCGGCGGCGCGGGTGGTCAGCCGCGGAGGGGGATGCCGGTCGGCGGGCGCTCGGTGGGCGTGCGGTCGCGGTCGACGGGGGTGCGGTCGAGGGGCGTCCGGTCGACGGGGGTGCCGACGGGGGTGCGGTCGAGGGGCATCCGGTCGACGGGGGTGCGGTCGATCGGGGTGCGGTCCAGGGCGTTGCGCTCCAGGCTGGAGCGGTCCAGGCCGCCCTGGCGGGCCGCCGGGACGGTGGCGGCCAGGCCGCCGCTGCGCTCGGCGGGGACGGGCAGCTCCTCGGAGCGGTCCGGGCGGGCGGGGCCGGGGACGGCGCCGCTGGCGGCGAGGAGTTCGCTGGTCGGGCGGCGCATCCCGTAACGGCGGTGGACCGCCTGCTTGGTGACCCCGAGGGCGGAGCCCACCGAGTCCCAGGAGAAGCCCAGCGCCCGGTCGAACTCGACCGCCGCCGCCACCAGGGTCTCCACGCTCTCCCGCAGCTCCTGCGCCAGGCGCACGGTCGGCGCGGGCGCCCGCCCGTACACCACGAAGCCGGCCGAGGTGCGCGGCCCGCGGGGGCGGGAGGCGGTGCCCCGCTGGGCGGGGTGCGGCCGCCGCGCGGCGACCA
>NZ_JBHYGR010000035.1:31203-43162 GCF_042738155.1 Kitasatospora sp. NPDC059088
CGGGTACACGAGCTACCCCCGCCCGCCGACCCCCGGGCGCGGGGGCGGCGGGGCCCCCCCCCGCTACCCCCCCGCGCGGCCCCGGGGGCGGCCCGGCCGGGGTCGGTAGACGTTGCCCAGCTGGGCGGTGAGCGTCCGCAGCGCGTCGACCTGGCGCCTCACCCGCTCGATGTCCCGCACCAGCAGGTGCAGGCTCGCCCGCGCCCGGGCGTCGTGGTTGATCTGCTCGGCCATGGCCTACGTGCCACCTTCCGTACGGTTCAGCTCGGCCGGGGCGCGGTGTCCCGTGCGCCCGGCCCCGGTCAATCTCTCTTGACCAACGCCGAAGCGGGGGCCGGGGTAACGCGCCTCGGCAGACTCGGGATATGCCAGAAGCCGGTGCGGGCGTCCGAGGACGGCCCGTCGGAGCGCCCGGGCGGGTTGCATAGACTTGGCGGGAACCAGCCGTTGCCCGCAGCCCGAGCCCAGTCCGGACAGGAGCCCGTACCCCGTGGCGATCCAGCCGATCCGTCTCTTCGGAGACCCCGTCCTGCGGGCCAGCGCCCAGCCGGTGACCACCTTCGACAAGGAACTGCGCAGGCTGGTCGCCGACCTCACCGACACCATGCTCGACGCCCCCGGCGCCGGCCTCGCCGCGCCCCAACTCGGCGTCTCGCTGCGGGTGTTCACCTACCACGTGGACGGCGTCACCGGGCACCTGATCAACCCGGACCTGTCGCTCAGCGAGGACGAGCAGGAGGGCCCGGAGGGCTGCCTCTCGCTGCCCGGACTGCGCTACGACACCAAGCGCGCGTACGGCGTGGTGGCCAAGGGCTTCAACATGTACGGGGACCCGGTCACGCTGGAGGGCACCCAGCTGCTCGCCCGGTGCATCCAGCACGAGACCGACCACCTGGACGGCATCATCTTCATCGACCGGCTCGACCGGGAGCAGCGCAAGGCCGCGTTGAAGGCCATCCGGGAGGCCGACTGGGGCACCGGGCCGGCGCCCGTCGTCAAGGTCTCGCCGCACAGCACCTTCGGCTCCGCACGCTGAGTTCGTTCCTCGATTCCCGTATGCAGAAAGGCACTTGATGCGTCTCGTCTTCGCCGGCACCCCCGAGGTCGCCGTTCCCGCCCTCGACGCGCTGATCGCCTCCGACCGGCACGAGGTCGTCGCGGTGGTCACCCGCCCCGACGCCCCCGCCGGGCGCGGGCGCAAGCTGGTCGCCAGCCCCGTCGCCCAGCGCGCCGAGGAGGCCGGGATCGAGGTCCTCAAGCCGGCGAAGCCCAGCGACCCGGACTTCGTCGCCCGGCTCACCGAACTCGCCCCCGACTGCTGCCCGGTGGTCGCCTACGGCGCGCTGCTGCGCCCCGGCACCCTGGAGATCCCGAAGCACGGCTGGGTCAACCTGCACTTCTCGCTGCTGCCCGCCTGGCGCGGCGCGGCCCCCGTCCAGCACTCGGTGCTGGCCGGAGACGAGGTGACCGGCGCCTCCACCTTCCTGATCGAGCAGGGCCTGGACTCCGGCCCGGTCTACGGGGTGATCACCGAGGAGGTCCGCCCGAGCGACACCAGCGGCGACCTGCTCACCCGGCTCTCGTTCTCCGGCGCCCGGCTGCTCGCGGCCACCATGGACGGCATCGAGGACGGCTCGCTGCACGCCGTGCCGCAGCCCGCCGAGGGCGTCACCCTCGCGCCGAAGATCGCCGTCGAGGACGCCCGGATCGACTGGACCCACCCCGCGCTGCGGATCGACCGGGTGGTGCGCGGCTGCGCGCCCGCGCCGGGTGCGTGGACGGAGTTCCGGGGAGAGCGGCTCAAGGTCACCGGGCCGGTCAAGCTGCTGCCGGAGTCGGCCGAGCTGGCAGCGGGCGAGGTCGCGATGGTCGGCAAGAACAGCGTGCGGGTCGGCACCGGCTCCCACGACCTGGAGCTGGGGGAGGTGCGTCCGCAGGGGAAGAAGGAGATGCGGGCCGCCGACTGGGCGCGCGGGGCGCGGCTGGAGGCCGGGGAGCGGTTCGGAGGCTGAGCCTCCGGTTTGGCGTTACTGTTCGTTTGATCCGTACGATCCGCATGTTTCGTACGAAAAATAGCCACCGCAGCACTTTGAGGTATCTGTGAGCACGCCCCCGAACACCCCCGCAGGCGCCAAGCGCGCCCCCCGTCCGCACCGGCGGCCCAAGAAGGACCCGGCCCGGATCGTCGCGTTCCGCGCGCTGCGCGCCGTCGACGAGCGTGACGCGTACGCCAACCTGATCCTGCCCTCCCTGCTCCGCGAGGCCGAGCAGAAGGGCATGGACCGGCGCGACGCCGCCCTCGCCACCGAACTCGTCTACGGCACCCTGCGGCTCCAGGGCACCTACGACGCGGTCATCGCCGCCTGCATCGACCGGCCGCTGAGCAAGGTCGACCCGCCGGTGCTGGACGTGCTCTCGCTCGGCGCCCACCAGCTGCTCACCACCCGCATCCCCAGCCACGCGGCCGTCTCGGCGACCGTCGAGCTGGCCCGGGTGGTGCTCGGCGACGGCAAGGCCAAGTTCGTCAACGCCGTGCTGCGCCGGATCAGCGCCCACGACCTGGACGCCTGGATCGAGCGGGTCGCCCCGCCGTACGACAAGGACGCCGAGGACCACCTGGCGGTCGTGCACTCGCACCCGCGCTGGGTGGTCTCCGCCCTCTGGGACTCGCTCGGCCGCTGGCAGCCGGACGCCTCCGGGCGCACCGCGATCGAGGAACTGCTGCGGGCCGACAACGCCCGGCCCGAGGTCACCCTGGTCGCCCGGCCCGGCCGGGCCACCGTCGGCGAGCTGGCCGAGGTGCTGCCCGAGGCCGAGCCCGGGCGCTGGTCCCCGTTCGCGCTGCGGCTCGCCGAGGGCGGCGACCCCGGTGCGCTGACCGCCGTCCAGGAGAACCGGGCCGGCGTCCAGGACGAGGGCAGCCAGCTGGTCGCCCTGGCGCTCGCGAGCGCGCCGCTGGACGGCCCGGACCGGCTCTGGCTGGACGGCTGCGCCGGCCCGGGCGGCAAGGCCGCCCTGCTCGCCGCCCTGGCCGCGGAGCGCGGCGCGGGACTGGTCGCCAGCGAGAAGCAGCCGCACCGGGCCCGGCTGGTGGCGCGGGCGCTGGAGGGCAACCCCGGCCCGTACACGGTGATCGCGGCCGACGGGACGCGCCCGGCCTGGCGCTCCGGCGGCTTCGACCGGGTGCTGGTCGACGTCCCCTGCTCCGGCCTGGGCGCGCTGCGGCGCCGCCCGGAGGCGCGCTGGCGGCGCCGGCCGGCCGATGTCGCGGCCTTCGGCCCGCTCCAGCGGGACCTGCTGCGCTCGGCGATCGAGGCCACCCGGATCGGCGGCGTGGTCGGCTACGCGACCTGCTCGCCGCACCTCGCGGAGACCCGGGCGGTGGTCGACGACGTGCTGCGCGAGCAGGGCGGCCGGGTCGAGTGGATCGACGCCCGGCCGCTGCTGCCCGGCGTTCCCGCGCTCGGCGACGGGCCGGACGTGCAGCTGTGGCCGCACCTGCACGGGACGGACGCGATGTACCTGGCGCTGCTGCGGCGGACGGCCTGAGCCACTGGTCGCCCGGGCGGCCTTGGGGGCTTGGGCTGCCGGGGTCGCCTGGGCTGCCGGGGTTGCACCTCCTGTAGGGGGAGGCGGCAGGGTGGCGGGCATGAACGGCGATGCGCTCCCCACCCTCCTCACCATCGGTGAACTGGCCCGGCGGACCGGGCTGACGGTGAAGACCGTCCGGTTCTACTCGGACCAGGGGATCGTGTCGCCGGCCGACCGCAACCCGGCCGGCCACCGGCGGTACGGCGCGGACGCCGTCGCCCGCCTGGACCTGGTGCGCACCCTGCGCGAGCTCGGGCTCGGTCTGCCGGAAGTCCGGCAGGTGCTCGGCCGCGAGCGCGCGCTGTCCGAGGTCGCGGCGGCGCACGCCGCGGCGCTGGACGTCCGGATCCGGGTGCTGCGGCTGCGGCAGGCGGTGCTGCGGACGGTGGCCGCGCGCGGGGCGACCACGGAGGAGTTGACGCTCGTGCACCGGCTGGCCCGATTGACGGAGGACGAACGGGGGCGCCTGGTCGGGGAGTTCCTGGCCGCGGTGTTCGGAGCGGCCGCGGTGCCCGGCGGGGCTGCGGTGTCCGGCGGGTCTGCGGTGCCCGGCGCGGAGGGGTGCTGGGGTGGGGTGGCCGAGTCGCTGACGCCCCGGCTGCCGGAGCGGCCGTCGGACGAACAGGTCGAGGCCTGGGTGGAGTTGGCGCTGCTGGCCGGGGACGACGGGTTCCGGGAGCTGTTGCGCGGACTGGCGGAGGACGAGGCGGCGGAGGGTGCGACCGGTGCACCGCCCCGGCCCGGACTGGCCGTGCTGGTGCGGAGGGCGGTCGGCCCGGCGGTGGCGGCGGGGGTGGAGCCGGGATCGGCGGAGGCGGCGCGGGTGGTCGCGGTCCTGCTGGAGCGGTACGCGGAGTTGGTGGGCAGGGCCGGGGCGGGGGAGCAGCTGCGGGCCCGGCTGCCGGAGCGGCTGGTGGAGTGCCTGGTGGACCGGCTGGTGGGGCGACTGCGGGCAAAGGCGGACCCCCGGCGGGAGCGGTACCTGGAGTTGCTGGCGGTCGTCAACGGGTGGGTGGCGCCGGAGAGTTCGGGTGAGGTGCTGGACTGGGCGGTGCGGGCCGTGCAGGCGGTGCGGGCAGCGCAGGCGGTACGGGCCGTACGGGTGGGCGGGGTTACGGCTGGAGGGGTGGCGGGGCCGGGCAGTTGGTGAGGAAGGCGTGGGCCTGGGCGCGGAGGTGGTCGACCGGGGGGTCCTCGCAGATCACCTCCAGGCCGAGCGCGGCGAACTCGCGCAGGTGGTGGGAGGACTGGTAGGCGAGGTACGGGCGGTGGCCGTCGTCGGGGTCCAGTCCGACGGCGAGGGTCGCGAAGAGGGTGCGCTCCCGCTCGGTGTGGGCGAAGTCCGTCCGGGAGAGCGTCCATTCGAACTCGTACGGCTCGGGCTCGGCGGGCAGGTCGAGGAGGGTCTGGGCGAGCCGGCGGACCTCGTCCGGGTCGGCGAAGGGGAGTGACTCCGAACCGAACGGCGCGGACGCGAACAGCTCCCACGCCGGTCCGTTGCGACGGACGGTCAGTTCCCACGCGCCGTCCTGGTCGTGCCAGTGGCAGCTGAGGATCGAGTCCATGGTGGTCAACCTCCCTGTGGAGCCGGGCCGTTACGTTACGTTCTCCTCATCGTGGCACACCGGTCCGACGGGGGCGCCTGGCGTGGGCCGCTCGCGGGCGGTCCGCCAGGCCTGCTGGAGGGCGTCGTAGCCGAGCACGGTGATCGCGTGCTCGGCGAGCAGGCGGCGGGCCTCGGGGGAGACCAGGAACTCGTAGTCACTGCGGCGCACGGGCCGGCCGTCGTCGGGGCCGGTGGCGAGGCCCGGGTGGACGGCCCACTCGGTCAGGCCCGGCGGGAGGGCCGCGAGCAGGCGGGCGTAGTGTGCGGGCTTGTCCTCCAGCGGTACGGCGAAGCTGTCGAGGAAGCCGTGGTCGACCACCGGCAGCCCGCGCTGGCGCAGCCGGTCCAGGGCGGGCGGCAGCCAGACCCGCACCGCCAGGTCGTACTCGGCGCCCAGGGCGAGGGCGAGGTCGAGGACGTCCTCGCGGCCGCCGTCGGCCAGGCAGTGGAAGTCCAGGTGGGTCGGGCTGAGGCCACTCGCCCCGACGGCGTCGATCTGGGCGCGGAACTCGCGCTCCACGTCGTCGATCCGGGCGTTCGCGGTGAGCGCGGTCCGGCCGGCCGGGGTGGGGGCGTGGAACCCGCCGTCCGGCGCGAGGAGGGAGGGCACCCGGTCGCGGGCGGTGAGCGGGCCCCAGCGCAGGTGCGGTGCCTCGCAGACCAGGGTGAGGTGGACGCCGAAGGGGATCTCCGGGTGGCGGCGCAGGAGGCGGAGCGCGTGCGGGGCGGCGTGACAGGGGGTCATCAGGCTGGCGGAGGCGGCGATGCCCTGGCGGACCGCCTCGATCACGGCGAGGTTGACGGACTCGTCCAGGCCGAGGTCGTCGCAGTTGAGCAGCAGGAGGCGGGCCTCGGGAGGATGGCCGAGGAGCTGGTTGGCGCGCGGACCGTCCGGGGCGGGGACTGCGGTGGGCATGGGGGCAGTCTTCACCGGGAGGGGCGGCCGGCGCGCGGGGATTTCCGCTCGGTCGGGCTCAGTCTGTCGTGGGGGTGGGGTGCCACGGGCGGTCGGGGCGGGTCTGGACGGGGGCGGAGGTGAGGCGCAGGGCGTACACGTCGTGGTCCGGCGCCGGGGAGGGGACCGGGCCGAGGTACTCATGGCCGGTCAGGTGGCACCAGGCGGGCAGGTCGAGCGGGGCGGCCGGATCGGTCGTCAGGATGTGGACCACGGCCCCGGCCGGGAGGTGGGCGATCTGCTTGCGCAGGCGGAGCAGGAGTTGGACGCAGAGCAGGCCGGTGCCGTCGACGGTGAGCTCGGGGGCCGTACCGTCGGCGGCGGGGCGGACAGCGTCGTCGGGGGTGGTCATCGGGGGATCTCCTGGGTGATGCGCCGGAGGCGGCGGGGCAGGTCGCCCTCCTCGAAGACGTGGACCTCGGCGAGGGCGGGCTCCCGGCGCGGCGCCGCGCCGGGCGGCGGGCCGGGAGTGCGGGTCATGGTGGTGCCCTTCGCGGAGGTGAGGCGTGGTGCGGGTAGGGCTGGTGGTGGCCGTGGTGCCGGTGTTTCGGGTCCAGCCTAGGGCTTCCGGATGTGGCGGTGTTCGGGGGCGGTGCCGCCGAGGCGGGTGAGCAGGGCGGAGAGCCGGGTGAGGTCCTCGCCGCTCCACTGGTCGGCGGCGAAGTGCTCGGTGGCGATCTGGCGGGCGGTGTACAGCATCTCGGCGAGCCGCTCGCGACCGGTCGGGGTGAGGGCGGCGTACGCGACCCGGGCGTCGCGGGCGGCGGCCTCGCGGGTCACCAGGCCGATCCGCTCCAGCGGGGCGAGGCCGCGGGTGACGCCGGAGGCGGTGAGGCCGAGGGCCTCGGCGAGGTCGACCCGGCGCATCCGGCCGCCGGGGGCCTGGGCGAGGTGCAGCAGCAGTGTGAAGTCGGACAGGCTCACGCCGTGCAGGCCGCTGAGGCTCGCGTCGAAGCGCTTGACCACGGCGGTCTGGGCGCGGACCAGGCGTAGTGCGGTGTCGAGCGGGTCGGGGCGGGGGGTGGTGTCGGGGCTCGGGACGGGGTTGGTGCTGGGGCTGGGACGGGTGCTGGGGCCGGGGCTGGGGCTCGTGGGGTTTGTCATTGCCACCTCCTTGACTGCTCAAGTATATGCACGGGCGGAGCCGTCAAGGAGGTGGCAGAGGGAGGGGGTCGGTCAGCCGGTGGTGTTGGCGGCTCGGCGTTGGCGCTTGCCCAGTGGCGCCTGGGAGAGGTCCTCGGCCTGGGAGCGGAGGTTCTTGTAGCCGTAGCCGCGGTCCGTCAGCCAGGACTGCGCGACCTGTTCGGCCCGCTCGGTGGCCTCCAGGATGTCCTCCTCGGCCTCGCCCTCGTCCAGGAAGCGGAAGGTGAAGGCGGTGCGTGCGGCGAGGTCGTAGCTGAGGTGGCCCTCGCGGGTGAAGGCGGCGTGCAGCACGTCGTGCTCGGGGGCGGCGGCGAGGAGCTCGGCGCGCTGCTCGTCGCTGAGCCCGTCGAAGACGCCGCGCACCATGATGCGGAAGGTTCGGGTGGTCATGCCCCGACGATAGGCAGTGGAGGTGGCGGACCGCCAATGCGATTCGCGGTCGAGGGGGAAGGGGCGGGAGGGGCGGGGACGGGTCGGGTCACCGGTGGTCGGCCGGGGTGGGGAGGCCTGCCGTGAAGGACTCGACGGCGTCGGCGAGGGCGGCGGGCGCTTCCAGCGGGAGCAGGTGGCCGGCGTCCGGGACGACCGTGAGGCGGGCGGGCGGGAGGTGGGGGAGCAGATGGGTGCGGAGCAGGTCCGCCGGCTCGACCCGGTCGTGTCGGCCCGTCAGGACCAAGGTGGGTATCCGGATCCGGGCACTGGCGGCGCTGATGTCGGTGGCGAGGCCGTGCAGCGGCCACTCCTCGCGGGCCGGGACGTCGGCGGCCAGGCTGTCCTGGACGGCGGCGGCGCGGACCTCCGGTGGCAGCGGGGCGGCGGTCAGGATGTGGTCGAGGGCATGGCCCGCGGACTGCGGCGAGTCGTAGGCGTGGGCGAGCGCCTGCCGGTGGTCGAGGGTGGCGGTGGGGGCCGGCCGCGGTGGGGCGGGGGCGACCAGGACGAGCCCGGCCAGGCCCTCCGGCCGCCGCGCGGCGGCGAGTTGGCACACCTTGCCGCCCATGGAGTGGCCGACCAGGACGAAGTGCTCCAGGTCGAGCCGACGGGTGACGGCGAGGAGGTCCTCGGCGAGCTGTTCCAGGTGGTACGGGCCGGGCAGCGCGCGGGACCGGCCCCAGCCGCGCTGGTCGTAGCGCACGGTGCTGCGCTCGGGCGGCAGGTGGCCGACGAACGCGTCCCAGGTGCGGGCCGAGCCGCCCCAGTAGTGGGCGAGGACCAGGGTGGGGCCGCCCCGCCCCTGGCGCTGGGCCTGGAGGGTGCCGCCGTCGACGGGGACGTGGATAGGGACGGGGGTGTGGGGAAGGGCAGAGGCAGGGGCGGGGTGGATGGTGGATTCCGGCAGCATGGTGGTCTCCTCGGGAGGGGTACTCCTCGGAGGCTACGGTCAGGAGTGGGCCTGAGGCCCGGTCGAAAGGTGCACGGTGATGGTGGAAAGCGGACACGTGCCCGGGATCCGGCAGGTGCGGTACAGCCCGGAGGCCGGGTCGGCGGGGTTCGGGGTGGAGGTGCTGAGCTTCGAGCGACTGCGCCGGATGGACCGGGCCCGGCGCCGGGAGCGGCCGCAGCGGCCGGACTTCCATGTGCTGGCGCTGGTGCGGTCGGGCCGTGGCCGGCAGGTGGCGGACTTCGTCGACCACCCGCTGGGGGAGCGGAGCGTGGTCTGGATCCGCCCGGGTGTGGTGCACCGGTGGGCGGAGGTCGACGGGGTGGACGGGCCGCTGGTGCTGTTCGAGCCGGAGGTCCTGGCGGGAGCGGTCGGGGTAGCCGAGGCAGCTGGGGTGGCCGGGGCTGCCGGGGTGGCCAGGGCTGCCGGGGTTGCCGCGTTCGGGGCGTCCTGCTGGCAGGTGGACCAGGAGGACTGGGGGTTGGTGCTGGCCGGGGTCGAGCACCTGGCGCGGGAGCACGCGGCTGCGGTGGCCCGGGAGGAGCCCTTCTCCAGGGCGTTGCTCGGGCACCTGCTGGCGGCGCTGCTGCTCCGGGCGGGCCCGCCCGAGGCGCTGCGGCCGTCAGCGGCGGCCGGCGACCGGGAGGTCTTCCGGCGGTACCGTGCGGCGGTCGAGGAGGGCTTCGCCCGGCGGCACCACGTCGCCGACTACGCCCGCGAACTCGGCTGCACCGTGCGGACCTTGACCCGGGCGAGCCGTGCGGCCAGTGGGCTCGGGGCGAAGCGCTTCCTGGACGAGCGCATCCTGCTGGAGGCCGAGCGGCTGTTGGCGCACACGGACCTGCCGCTGGCCCGGTGCGCGGAGCGGGTCGGCTTCGACGACGCCGCCAACTTCGCCGCCTTCTTCCGACGGCTCGCCGGGGAGTCGCCCGGCCGCTGGCGCGAGGCTGCGGCCGGGCGTTGAACCGGTGGGGGAAGCGTTGATGAAGGTCGCGTTGACGAAGGTCAGCGGGCGAAGGGGCCGAAGACAGTGGCGGCCAGGCGCAGGGCCTGGGGCGGCGTGCCACCGCTGGAGCCGACGGAGTAGACCAGGCGCTTGCGCAGGTCCGCGGTGGCGAACACGCCTCCGGAGTAGCCGAGATCGTGCCCGGTCTTTCCCCAGACCACGGTGCCGTCCGACAGTGGGAGGGACAGCAGCCCGGCGCTGTAGCAGGCCTTGCCCTTGTCCGGCCCCAACTGGCAGTCCCCGGTGCCGCGGTAGGGCAGCAGATGCCCGGAGGCGTCGTACGGCAGGGCGAACAGGTCGTGCCGTTGCTGCGGGGGCAGGAGCTCGCCGTCGAACAGGGCGCGCAGGAAGCGGTCCAGGCCGGCCGGGGTGGAGACCATCGATTCGGAGTTGCCGCCCTGCTCGGAGACGTCCGTCGGGACGCGGGCGTTGCTGTCGAGGTATCCGGCCAGGTGCGGTTCGGGCATCTGCGGCGCGCCCCCGGTCAGTTCGGTGTGCCGCAGGTGGAGGGGTTCGAGGATGCGGGTGGTCACCTCCTGCTGGAGCGGGTGGCCCGTCACGCGTTCGATGAGCAGGCCGGCCAGGCGGTAGTTGAAGTTGTTGTACTCCTGCTCGGCGCCCGGCGTGGTCGGTACGGGCCAGGGCCGGTCGGTGGGCCGCAGGGTGCGCTGGACGACCTCGTCGAAGGTCTCGACCCCGAAGCGCTGGGCGATCAGGCCGTCGTTGTCGCCGTCCTTGACTCCGGCCGGGCCCTCCACGGCCTGTGGCAGCCCGCTGGTGTGGTCGAGGAGTTGGCGGACGGTGACCGCCGGGTAGACCGGGCTGCCGTTCGCCCCGTCGGGCAGCACCCCGGGCAGGTACTGCTGGACGGTGCCGTCCAGGTCGATCCGCTGCTCGGCGGCGAGCTGGAGCACCACGGCGGCGACGAAGGTCTTGTTGATGCTGCCGATCCGGAAGGCGGCGTTCGGGGCGACCGGCTGCCCGCTCACTCGGTCGTCGGCCGTGCCGCGCCAGGTCCGGCCGTCGACCGTCACCCGGGCGAGCGCACCCGCGGTGGGATCCCCTGGTCGGGTGGCTATGGCGGCGTTGAGGGCGGCTCGGTCGGGGCCGCCCCGGGGCGCGGTGTCGTCGGCCAGGGCGGCCGTTGGCGTGGCGGCGAGGAGCAGGCCGCCGAGGGCGAGGGCGGTGCGCTGGGCGATGGGCATGGGTGCTCCGGGGCTGGTGGGGCGGGCGGGTTCTGCGGTGGCAGCCTTGGAGGGGGACGCGGGGTGACGGTCGGTCAGTTCCTTTCGCCTCGGGGGCGTGCGGGCGGGTCCGGTACGCGCTGGTGCAGACGGCCGCCCAGGACAGCGGCCACCGGCGCGGCAGCTGCTTCGGGCCGGGTCAGGGGCCGGACGGGGTGGGCAGTTCGACGGAGTGGACCGTGAAGCCGCCGCTGGTGACGGGGGCGAAGGGGGCCAGCGCCATGCAGGTGCCCACGACGGGCTGGTAGGGCTTGCCGTCCTTGTCCACGTCCACGTTGCCCACGCCCCAGGAGAAGCCGAGGCGGTCCCGCCCGTGGCCGGGGGCGTCGTAGATGCTCAGGCCTATTCGCTGCCCGACCGGCATGGCGTCGGACTTGGTGATCACGGCCGTCAGGGTGGCGACGGGGCCGCCGGTGGCGAGGCAGTCGACCGCGGCGTCGGCCTGGCGGACTTCGCCGGTCCCGACCACGCGGTGGGAGAAGTGGACGGTGCCCCGGGCGTCGGTGGGCAGACCGTGCGGGATGCCGGGGAGGGGGCGGCTGCCGGGGGCGGCCACGGCGTCGACCGTGAAGCGGATCTCGTCGTCCGGGCGGGGGGCGTAGTGGATCCGGCCGGATCCACTGACCCGGGCGGTGAGGGTGGCGGTGGGGTCGGTGGAAGGGGCGGCGGAAGGGGCGGTGGAGGGGGTCGCACCCGCCGGGGCCGGTGCGGTGAGCGCCACGAGGGCGAGCGCCGCGAGGGCGGCCCGGGCGGAGACCTTGCGGAAGGTACGGGCGAAGCGGAACACGGTGGAGACCCCCTTCTCCGGCGGCCCCGGTGGCCGCCGTCTCGGTGACTCCAAGACTGGCCGCCGGGACCCTCTCCCCACATGTGCCGATCGGCATAACCGATCCACCGGGTTCGGCGTGCGGCCCGCGCGCTCGGCCCCCCCGCGCGGCGGGGGCGGGCGCGGGCGCGGGCGCCGGGGGGGGCCGCCGGGGGGCGCGGGGCGGTGGCCCAGGCGGCGAGGTCGAAGGCCCCGCCGGGGGCGGTG
>NZ_JBHYGR010000035.1:43172-59448 GCF_042738155.1 Kitasatospora sp. NPDC059088
CACCCCCGTGGCGCCGCGCGCAAACCCCGCACCCCGGGTTGCGGGGTCCGCCCCGGCCGAGGGCCGGGGGGGGCCGGGGCGGCCCGCGGGACGCCGGACGGCCGGGGAGCCCGCCCCCGGCTACGCCCGGGCCGGCAGCCGGGTGCAGACCGCACCCGTCGCCAGCGGCGCGGCCTCGGCGCCCAGCACCGTGAGGGCGAAGTCCGTGATCAGCGCATTGATGTCGGCGCTCTGCCGGACCAGGTAGTGGCTCCCGCCGGGCACCTCGTACCGCGCGAGGTCGGGCGCGACCTCCCGGGCGCGCAGCGCGTACTCCAGGGACTGGGCGGCGTTGGCCGCGCTGTGGTCGGCGGTGCCGTGCACGATCAGTACCCGCCGCCCGGCGAGCTGGTCGACCCGGTCGCCGGTGGGCAGCCAGGGGGCGAGCCCGGCCACCCCGACGACGTTCGGGTGCCCCGCGCACCAGAACGCGGCCCGCCCGCCGAGCGAGTTGCCGATGAGCAGCACCGGCACGCCCGGGTAGCGGCGGTCGAGTTCGTCGAGCGCCCAGCGGGTGTCGACCGCGGTGTCGGCGTCGGCGCCGTTCCAGCCGCTGTAGCGGTAGTGCAGCAGGTGCACCGCCAGCCCGTGCGGACGGCCGCGGTCGGTGAGTTCGGTGGCGAGACCCTGGAGGCCGAGTTCGGCGATCCGCAGTGGTCCGCGCTTGCTCCGGAGGAACCCGCCGGGCAGCAGCAGGGCGACGCCGGAGACCGGTCCGTCGCCCTCCCACGGGGTGAGCTGTGCGGTGTGCGGGCGCTGCGCTCGGAACACGCCGGTCCTTCCTGGTGGACGGTCGGGGGTGACGGTCTGGGGTGGTGGTGTCCGGATGGGGACAGCCGGATTCTACGGTTCCGGCGGCGGGTCGCGGTGTGTGAGGAGCGCCCGCGGGGTCCAGCCGCTCACCCGGGTACGGGCGGGAGTTGGTCTACTCGCCGGGCCGCTCGCGGTCCGCCCCCGACCCGTTCCGCCCGGCCGCCCGGGAGCGGTTCCCGAGCAGCTCCTGCACGCTCGGGAGCCGCCGCCGCTGCTGTGCGGGCGGGGCGATCGGCTGCTGCCGGGGCTCCGGGGCCGGGCCGAGCCCGACCTTGGCCGCTGCGTCGGCCAGGAAGTCCGAGGCCTGCCGTCGGGCGTTGTCCACGCTGTGCCGCAGCTGCTCGGCGTCGCCGCGGAGCTTGTCGGCCTGGCGGCTCAGCAGGTCGTCGCGCTGCTCGGTTCCGCCGCGCTGTTCGGTCCCGCCGCGCTGTTCGGTCCCGCCGCGCTGCTCGGTCCCGCCGCGCTGCTCGCTCCCGCCGAGCCGCTGGAGGCCGGCCGCGGCCCGGGCGGCGGATTCGCGTTCGAGCTGCTCGCCGCGGGCCCGGGCGTCGGCGATGATCTGCTGCGCCGCGGATTCGGTGAGGGTCCGGATCTCGGCCATGTCCTGCTCGGCCTGGCGGCGGAGGAAGGCGGCCTCGGCCTCGAACTGCTCGCGGAGCCGGGCGACTTCCGTGCGGGCGCGGTCGAGCAGGGCGTCCGCCTCCTGGCGGCGGGCCAGGACGTACGGGTCCGGTTCGGCGGTGCGGGCGTCCAGGAGGGTGGGCCGGTGCCCGGCGGTCCGCGGCGGTTCGGCGATCCGGCGCAGGCGTTCGGCGACGCCGTCGGCCTCGGCCGGTCGGTGGGCCGGGTCCTTGGCGAGCAGGTCCAGCACCAGGGCGTCGAGTTCGGCCGGCAGTCCGGGCCGCAGGGCACCGGGGGCGGTCGGCGGGACCTCGCCGTGCATCCGGATCAGCTCGTACAGGGTGCCGCTGAACGGCGGGCGGCCGGTGAGGAGTTCGTGCAGCAGGCAGCCGAAGGCGTAGAGGTCGGAGCGGGCGTCGAGGGGGCGGTTCTCGAAGCGCTCGGGGGCCATGTAGGCGGGGGTGCCGACGATCACGTTGGTGCTGGTGACGCCGTCGTCGGCGGTGCCGGTGCGGGCGATGCCGAAGTCGACCACCTTGACCGCACCGGCGGACTGGACCATCACGTTGGCCGGCTTGACGTCCCGGTGGACGACCCCGGCCCGGTGCGCGGTGGCCAGTGCCCCGGCGATCTGGGCGGCCCAGTCGAGGGCCAGGGGCAGCGGTGGCGGCCCGGCGGCCAGGTGGCGGCTGAGCGGGGCGCCGTCGAGCAGTTCCATGACCAGGAAGAACACCGGGCGGTCGGCGGTGCGGTGCTGCCCGAAGTCGTGCACGGTGACGATGGACGGGTGGTTGAGCGCGCCGGCGGTGGCCACCTCCCGGGCGAACCGGGCGGCGTCCTTTCCGGAGCCGGCACCACCGGAGGCGCCGGGGAGCAGCACCTTGACGGCGACGAGGCGTCGGATGCGCGCGTCGCGGGCCTTCCAGACCGCGCCGAAGGCGCCCTCGCCGATCTGCTCGACCAGTTCGTACCGCCCGTCGAGTACCTCGCCCGGCTGCATCCCCCGCCCCTTCCGCGCTCCGGCGCCCGTGCCCCGGTCCGGCGCCCGTGCCCCGGTCCGCTTCAACCTACCCCGGGGGCAAGGGCGTTCGTCACCCGGTGTGGGCGGGCGTCAGTTCGGCCAGGACGGCGCCGAGCAGGCCGGGGAGGCGGGCGTCGAGCGCGTCGCGGCGGAGTGTGACCAGGCGGGCCTTGCCGCTGGTGCGGACGGTGACCAGGCCGGCCTCGCGCAGGATCCGCCAGTGGTTGGAGAGGGTCGACTTGGGGACGGTGAGCCCCTCGGGGCTGCAGGTGGTCTCGCCCTCCTCGGCGAGGCGGCGGACGAGTTCGAGCCGGACCGGGTCGCCGAGGGCGTGCAGGACGGTGGCGAGGTCGAAGTCCTCGGGGTGGGGCTGGGGCAGGGTCCGCATCTGGGTCCTCGGGTTCCTCGGGTTCCTCGGTGGCTCCGGCCGGCCCTGGCGGTGGGGCGGCGCGCTGTCTAGTATCTCAGTTCGACAGTTCGGGAAAGCCGAACTGATCTTGGTGGTCGAGTGGATCCTCCGGAGGTTGTGACGATGAAGGTGCTGGAGACTCTGGCCCGGGTCTACGTGGACGACCTGGAGGCCGCCCTGCCCACGCTGTGCGAACTCACCGGCGAGCGCGAGGGGTTGCGCTTCCCGTACGCCGGGGTGGAGGTCGCGCGGATCGGCGGTCTGCTGGTCGTCGCGGGCCCGGAGGAGGCGGTGGCGCGCTTCCGCAGGGTGCAGAGCACGCTGCTGGTCGACGACCTGGACGGCCTCGGGCCGCTGCTGGCCACCCTGGGGGGCGAACTGCTGGACGGCCCCAACGAGGTGCCGACCGGCCGCAACGCGACCGTCCGGCACCCGGGCGGGGCGGTGTTCGAGTACGTCGAGTTCGTGAAGGACCGGCCGGTCTTCGCGGACTGACGCGACGTCGGGGCCGGGGAAATTGCCGGTGCGGACGGGCGTTTCCGGGGGTAGGGTCCGCCGGTGACTGGTGATCGTGGGGGAATCGTGGAGGCCGGCAGCACCGGGCCGGAGCCGGAGCCGGAGCCGGAACCCGGGCCGGAGGCAGGGTCTGAGGCGGAGGCAGAACCCGGCGTCGGCCCCGGCCCCGGCCCCGGAGCCGACGGCCGGGCGCCGCGGGTGGGCGTGCAGGTCGCCCTCGCGGTCGTCCTGGTGGGGGCGCTGTTCGCCGGCCTCTGGTACCTGACCGGGGACGGCCGGGGCTTCGGGCCGAGCAACACGCCGGCGAAGTGCAGTCCGGCGAAGCCGACGGACTCGGCCAGGTACCCGGCGCTGTGCGCCGCGCTCAACCGCCCCGACCTGCCGGTGCTGATGGGCGTGCCGAAGGAGCGGGTGCTGGTGGCGCAGGCCGGGATGACGCTGAGCGGCGGGTCGGCCCTGGACAAGGACGCCTACGGTGCGGCGGAGGTGCAGTTCGGCGAGCTCTACGTCCAGCTCGCCGACAGCGCGGACGTCGACGTGGACGACTACGCCCGGCTGTACCCGCCGGCGGACCCGCGCGCACCCGTCCTCGGGCACAAGGCGATGTTCTACCGCACCCCCACGATGACGTTCTCCTTCGCCCTCGGCGGCGGCAAGTCCACCGCGGGCACCGGCGCCCCCGCCCACGCGCTCGCCGTCGCGAAGAACCCGGACGGGACGGGCGGCAGCTTCGAGGTGAGTGCCTGGCGCAAGGACTCGCTGCCGGTCGACGACGCCGCCCTCTACCGCCTCGCCGAGGCGGTGCTGCCGGGCCTCCCGGGCTGGGAGGCGGGCTGACCGGTCGTAAGCGCCGCAGGTGTGGGCGGCTGGTGGGGCGGTGGGGCGCGATTCGTCACGATCGCGCCGGTCCGGGCCTCCCATGTGCAGGGAAGGACGTGGTTTTCCCTGCTCTTTGTTCAGGATCTTGCCCCGTTCTGCGACGATCCGATGATCGACGTCCCACTGCGGGGGCGGCGCTTCGCAGGGGAGAGACGGGCATGGCCGAGCGGCCCGAGGACAGCGTCGTCCGGGCAAGGACGAGGTGGGCAGCCAGGTTCGCCGAGCACCGGGAGACCGGGGCGGTACTGACCGGCGGTGTGCTGGGGGCCATGTTCGCGAGCATGGGCCTGGCCGTGCTGTTCGGCCCCGCGAACGGGTTCGGCGGCGACAGCCTGGGCTACCTGGGCGCCGTCAGCATCCTCGGCCTGCTGCCCTGCGGCGCCGGCTTCGTCTGGGCGCTGATCCACCCCAGGCGCGGGCTGCCCGCGGCGGCGGTCGGCGCCGTGCTGGGGCTGGCGATCTTCCTCGGCTTCGCCGGGGACGGCCTCAACGACGCCTGGCGGGCCCCGGCGGACCGTCCGTCCACCGTCCGCGCGGTCGGCAGCTGGACCAGCGGCAGCCTGGTGGTGCGGGTCCGCCCCGACCAGGTGGTCGCCTACCGCAGCAGCGGGGGAGCGGTCGCCTGGCAGTGGACGCCGCCCGGCGCCGACTCCGTGTGCACGATGAGCCGGGGGATCGGCGCGGGCGGCATCGGCCTGGTCGGGCACTCCCCGCACGGCAAGCCCTGCGCGGCGGTCACCTCGCTGGACCTCGCGGACGGCAAGCAGGGCTGGACCGCCACTGTGAACGCACCCGCCCGGGACGGCGACACCGCGGACTCCGACCTCGTCGCGGTGGCGGGCGCCCAGGCCGTGCTGCAGGGCACCGACGGCTGGCGCGCCGTCCGGCTGACCGACGGCCGGGAGCTGTGGCGCAGCGCGCCCGACACCGGGTGCACCCCGGTCGAGGTCGCGGGCGCGGACCAGGACGTGGTGACGGCCGCGGAGTGCGGTGACGGGACGGCGGTCGTGCACACCCTGGCGTCCGGGGACGGGCAGGGGCGGACGCGGGCTGCCATGCCGGCCGAGGGCGGGCTCAAGAACTTCATGGTGGTCTCCGTCGACCCGCTCGTGGTCTGGGTCGACGCCCAGGCCGAGCGCGGCACCCACGCGGTGTTCAGCTTCGACCGGACGGGTCGCCAGCGGGCGTCGATCGCGGTCTCCGGCGGCGAGTACGACCTCGACGTGATGCTGGGCGGCGTCCACGCCTTCGACGAGTTCACCGCCCGGCCGCTGCTCGGCGCGGTGGTGGTCGGGGACCTGTTCATCGTGCCGGGGGAGCGGCAGGGCGACGTCAGTATCAGCGGCGGCCCGCACCCGAGCCGCACCGCCACCGGGCGGCTGGTCGCGTACTCCCTCGCGGACGGCACCAAGCAGTGGACGGCGGGCCTGGACGACCAGGTGACGGGCGTGCTGGTCGACGGGACGTCGGTGTGGGCGATGACCCGCGACCGGCTGGCCCGGATCGACGCGGCGACCGGCCGGCAGAGCCGCGAACTGGACGTCAACGACACCTCCTCGCTCTACCCGGTGGACCTGTCGGCGGCCGGCCGGGAGGAGTTCACGGTCGTCGCCGAGGACGGCACCAGGGACGAGCCGCCGGTCCGCGGCATGGGCTGAGAGGGCCGGACGTGACCCGAGGGCGCGGCTACTGTGCCGGTCATGTCTGATGATCTGCGGGACATCCGCCCGGGTGCTGAATCCTCCGTACCGTGGGGCGTCGAGCGGGCCACCGGCTCCCCGCCCGACCGCTCCGTGCGTCGTATCGCGACCGGCCACACCGAACCGCTGCTGGCGGTGGCGACGGCGGTGGTCGACGGCCGTCCCCTGGCGGTCACCGGCAGTTGCGACCGGACCGCGCGGGTCTGGGACCTGACCACCGGCCGGCAGATCTGCCCACCCCTCGCCGCCCACACCGGCGAGGTGTGCGCGGTGGCGACGGCGGTGGTCGACGGCCGCCCTGTGGCGGTCACCGGCAGTTGCGACCGGACCGCGCGGGTCTGGGACCTGACCACGTGCGAGCAGGTCGGCGAGCCGCTCACCGGCCACGCGGCCGCGGTGGCGGCCGTGGCGACGGCGGTGGTCGACGGCCGCCCCGTCGCGGTCACCAGCGGCGGGGACGAGACGGTGCGGGTGTGGGACCTGACCACGTGCGAACAGATCGGTGAGCCGCTCACCGGCCACACCTCGGCCGTGTTCTCGGTGGCGACGGCGCTGCTCGACGGCCGCCCCGTGGCGGTCACCGGTGGTCACGACGGGACGGTGCGGGTGTGGGACCTGACCGCGTGCGAGCAGGTCGGTGAGCCGCTCACCGGCCACGACGGCTGGGTGCTGTCGGTGGTCACGACGACGATCGGAGGCCGCCCCCGCATCGTCAGCGGAGGCGAGGACTGGACGCTCCAGGTGTGGGATCCGACGACGGTCAGGCGCGTCGGCGACCCGGTGGTCGGCCATGCCGACAAGGTGCGGGCGATGGCGACCGCGGTGCTGGACGGCCGCCCCCATGTGATCTCCGGCAGCCAGGACGGGATGCTGCGCGTGTGGGACCTGGCCCCGAGCGGCCAGGTGGGTGAGCCGTAGCGGCCCGGCCCGTTGGTGAACGGGCCGGGCCGGGATGGTAGTTGGGTGTACGGCAGCGCGGCAGGATCTGGGGCGGGGGGCCGTGTCGGGCGGGAGAGGTCCGCGGGGGCGGGGACTCTGCGGGCCCCCTTGTTCCGCAGGGCGGAGCGCGGGTCCGGGCGCCGGTGCCGTCCGTCGGGGGGCGGGCATGTGCGGTGTCTCGGTGCGGGCCGGCCTCCGGGCTCTCCGCAGGACAGGCTTGGGTGCGGGATCTACGGTGGAACCGGGTAGCCGCTCTTTGCCGAATTAGTGTCCACGTCGGTTCTTGTCGGCGAGTCTTCCGGCACCGGCTTCGTCCGACCTGGCGAAGCGCAGCCTCGTTCTCCCAGGAGGGGTTATGGCTACTGGGACAGTCAAGTGGTTCAACGCCGAGAAGGGCTTCGGATTCATCGAGCAGGACGGCGGTGGTCCGGACGTGTTCGTGCACTACTCGAACATCGACAGCCAGGGCTTCCGTGAACTGGTGGAAGGCCAGAGGGTCGAGTTCGACATCACCCAGGGCCAGAAGGGACCGCAGGCCGAACGCGTCCGCCTCGCAGGGTGACGGGTCGGCCCGGGCCCGCCCTGGGGCCGGAGCCAGGCGAGCCCGGGCCCGCCCGGGCCGACACGCGGGAGGACATGATGAGCGTTCGGCACACCCTGAACATCATGGACTGGCACGAGGACGGCTCCTCGACCTGGCTGCGCTGGGCCGTCAGCGCGGATCAGATGAGGATGGTCCGGGACCTCCTCGACCGGGCGCCGGACGCCGAGGGCGTCGTGACCCCGGAACAGGCGGACCAGGCACGCGCGGCCGCCGATCGGTGGCTGACCTGCGCGAACCAGGACTGGTCACCCCCGGGGTGAGGTCACACCGGAGTCGGTGCGGGGCAGCGGACACCGCCCTCTCGCGCCGTCTTCTCG
Organism: Kitasatospora sp. NPDC059088; assembly: GCF_042738155.1. Taxonomy (NCBI): domain Bacteria; kingdom Bacillati; phylum Actinomycetota; class Actinomycetes; order Kitasatosporales; family Streptomycetaceae; genus Kitasatospora; species Kitasatospora sp. NPDC059088. The sequence goes on from NZ_JBHYGR010000035.1 coordinate 51,031, forward strand.
CGCTCACGGCCGTTTCGTGGTGCCGAACCTCGGGCCGGGAAGGTTCAGCACCGACCCGTCGTGGTGTGGCGACCACCAGAGCGGGCTTGACGCCGAACGTCACCAGCCGTGCGGCGACGGCCCGTTCGCCGAGCCCGGGCAGTTCGGCGACGACCTGGCGTTGGTTCAGGTCCCAGACCCGGATGGCGCCGTCGAGGACGTGAACCACGACGACCCGCCGGAGGAAGTCGTACACCAGGGCCAGTTCCCCGGACTGTTCGCCCCCGGCCGTGGCGATCGGCAGGCGGCCGAGTTCCGTGCCGGTGGCCGTCTCGTGGACGGCGACGGCGTCCGGGCCGGACACGCAGGCCAGCGTGCCCGAGGTGCTGAGGGCGAGGCCGGTCACCACCGGGCTGCCGCCGAAGGCGTGCAGGACCCGGCCGTTCGACCCGTCCCAGGCGACGGCACCGGCCGGGGCCCGGCCCGTGCCGTCGCCCCAGCCGATCACGATGCCCTCGGCGGCGGACAGCAGCTGCCGGGGGAGCGTGCCGCCCGCGAAGCGCAGGCGACGGTTCGGTCCCGTCAGGGCGAAGGGTGGTACGCCCGGCCCGGCCAGGGCGATCGCCCGTATGCCCTGGTGCGGGAACGCGGCGCCGGTGGTGTACGGCTGCGACTCGTCCGGTGCGTCCAGTGCGTCCAGTGGTCGGCCGAGGACGGGTGCCTGCCCCCGCAGATCGGCCTCGACGAGGACCTGCCGGGGCCCCTGGGAGGACGGGTCCGGCATCCGCTGCAGGACGGTCAGGGCCGTGGTGTCCGGCCCGTCCGCCAGCACCACCCCCTCGTCCGGGCCGAACAGCCCGGGCACCGGCAGGGCCGGCGACAGCCTCATCAAGCCGTGGACCTCCACCGACGACCAGAGCCGCCCCAGGGCCTGCCCGCGCAGGCACACCGCCAGTGCGGGTGAGCCCTGGGCGCGGACCGGCTGCAACCACGCCTGCTCGACGACCTGTTCGGGCGTGCAGGTGAACAGCGGCCGCAGGGCCGCCAACGAGGTCGGGCCCTGGACCGGCGGGTGGTTCGGCGGAGGCGGAAGCGGAGGCGAAGGCGAAGACGGAATCGGGTTCGGGTTCGGGCTCGGGACGTGGTCGACCCTCGTCGGTACGACCACGGTCGGGGTGTAGCCCGGCAGCGGGCTCCGGAGGCTGCGGCGCAGCGAGTCGGCCGTCGCGAGCGCGTCCGGGCGCAGCGCCGGGTCCTTGCTCAGCAGCGCCCCCAGCAGATCGGCCAGTGGCCCGGCGTTCCTGAACGGCGCGGGCTGCTGGGTGAGGATCGAGACGTACAGCGCCGTCAGCGTCGTCGCGTCGAACGGGCGGCGGCCCTCGACGATCGTGTACAGCGTCGCGCCCAGCGACCACATGTCGCTGGCGGGCGCGGCCTCGACGCCCTCCAGTTGCTCGGGCGACATGTAGTGCGGGGTGCCGATCGCAACGCCGGTGCGGGTGAGTTGGGTGGTGGCGTCCAGGAGCCGGGCGATCCCGAAGTCGGCGATGACGGCGCGGTCGCCGGCGAGCAGGACGTTCTCCGGCTTCAAGTCGCGGTGCACGACGCCGGCGGCGTGTGCGTGGGCGAGTGCGTCGGCCATGGCGGCGCCGAGTTCCGCGACCCGGCGCCAGTCCATGGCCCCGCGTTCGCGGACCTCCTCACCGAGGGAGGAACCGCGGACCAGCTCCATGACGATCCACGGGATGCCGCCGTCGGTGATGACGTCGTGGACGGTGATCACCCCGTCGTGCCGCAACCGGGCCGCGACGCGGGCCTCGCGCATCGCCCGCTCCACCAACTCGCGTCGCTCCTCAGGGGGGGAGGTCGTCCGGGAGCATCAGCTCCTTGAGCGCGACGACCCGGTCGAGGTTGGCATCGTGGCCACCCCACACCCGGCCCATCCCGCCCCGCCCGATCAACCGGTCGAGCCGGTACCGGCCGCTGACCACGTATCCCACCCCGATAGACATGCGGGTCACTGTAGGCAATGCCTGATCGACGGGCGAGCCGCACGGGGAGTCGGCCCGCGCCCCTGTCCGGCCCGTTGGTGAACGGGCCGGGCTGGAGGAGCAGTTAGGCGGTGAAGCGGGGGTCGCGGGCCTCGATGGCCTGGACGAAGGCGGTCCACTCGCTGTGGTTGAAGGCGAGGTGGGGGCGGTGGGGGTTCTTGTCGTCGCCGAGCCAGACGTCGCCGTTGTCGAACCGGGCGATGATCACGCAGTTGCCATTGGAGTCCCCGGAGAAGGGGGACTTGACCCATTCGGCGTCGGCAGGGTCGTGCGCGTAGGGGTCGTGCATGAGACCTCCCGTTGGGCAGCGGCCCGGCCCGTTGGTGAACGGGCCGGGCAGGGGGAGCAGTTAGGCGGTGAAGCGGGGGTCGCGGGCTTCGATGGCCTGGGTGAAGGCGGTCCACTCGCTGTGGTTGAAGGCGAGGTGGGGGCGGTTGGGGTTCTTGTCGTCGCCGAGCCAGACGTCGCCGTTGTCGAACCGGGCGATGATCACGCAGTCGCCGTTGTCATCGCCGGAGAAGGGGGACTTGACCCACTCGGCGTCAGCGGGATCGTGGGAGTAGGGGTCGTGCTTGCTGATCACGTCAACTCTTCCAACTTGTGCTCAAGTGTGGTGATGGTGTCCTCCGGCGACAGGGAGTGTCGCTTGAGCCGAGCGAAGGCGCGTTCGGCTCGTCGCACATCGCGTCCCGACCTACGCGGGAGCATACCTCCGACGGCTTCGACGAAGACGAAGCTCTCTTCGCCGGAGAAGTGCATCAGCGTGAGGCCGGAAGAGAAGATCGCTTGACGTCCTGCGCTCAGCGGAACCATGCGCAGGGTCACGTTCGACTGCTGTGCCACCTCTATGACATGACGGATCTGACCGGCCAGGATGTCGCGATCGCCGCCGACCAGCAGAGCGACCTCGCCGAAGTACGCCTCCAGGTTGATCCGGGGTTCTTCGGTCAGCCGCCGTTGGCGTAGGACTCGGATCTCTGCGGCGGCTTCACTCTGGTCGTCGCTGAGGCCGTCGAGACCGGCGGCGATCACCTCTCGCGCATAGCTCTCGGTCTGGAGCAGACCGGGGAACGCGGACAGGTAGTAGTCGAGCATGTGTGTCGCATCGGCTTCGAGTCCGAGGAACTCCGCGAAAGCGGCGCCGATGGTGTCGGCGAACTCGTGGTCCTCCCACCAGTGTTTCGAAGGACCGTCGGTGGCGAGATGCTCGATCTCGGCGCGGTCATCCCCGGTGATTCCGCAGTGGTCCAGATAGGCGGCCAAGTCGGCGGCGCTCACTGGTAGACGGGCTCGTTCGATCTTGCTCAGCCGAGCCGGATTCCAGCCTCTCAAGCCGGTGGTGACGTCGGCCAGCGTCTTGTTGTTCTCCAGCCGCCACTGCCGCAGTTCTTCTCCGAGGCGGATGTTCCTGATCACTGACGGGTCCGTGCCCAACGCTGCCCTCCCTTGGGTGTGGGTCCAGTCTAGCCGCGTTCAAGATCAACTAATTTGTTTCCTCTTTGGAGCTGTTTGGGTTGCAAACTCAAATCGAACTCCTCCACACTCAACGTGACCGCACGGACACGTAACTGACGTCGTGTCGAAGCGAAGGGGCACCCATGTCCGCGTTGAGCACACCTCTCCTCCGCACCTCCGAGCTCACCCTCACCGAGCACTCCACCTCGGTCCGCATCGCCCGGCGCCACATCCGCAACCAGCTCGGCCTCTGGGGCTACTGCGGCGACAAGGTCGACGACCTCGTCCTCATCGGCTCCGAGCTCGTCACCAACGCCGTCGTCCACGCCTGCCAGGGCGACGGCGAAGTCCGCCTCTACCTCCAGGAGTTCAGCGGCGACTGCCGGCTCGAAGTCTGGGACCCGCGCTTCGACCTGCCGCTCCAGAAGCCCCGCCTGCGCCGCTTCAACGAGGGCGGCCGGGGCATCCAGCTCGTCCGCGAACTCTCGCTCGACTTCGGCGTCGTCGTCCGCCGGGGTTCGGGCAAGCGCGTCTGGGCGCGCGTCCTCCTCACCTGACCTCCCTACGAACCTGCAAGGAAGTCCACCCGCCATGCACCCCGCCGCGATCGCCTTCCGCAACCCCGCCGCCCTGCACGCCCGTTGCGACTACGGCCGCCCCCGCCGCCTCTACTTCGAGCCCGACTACGAGACCGGCGCCGCCGTCCCCGACCCCACCGCCTGGGAGCCCCTCCCCGGCGGCTACCCCGAGCGGTTCGCCCCCGGCTACTTCACCCCCGCCTCCGGTCTGGTCGAGCTGTTCCGGCTCCCCGACACCGTCACCGACCGCGACACCCTCGCCGCGCTGGTCGAGACCCTCGGCGATCCGCACCCCGTCACCCTCGGTGACGCCGACGACCCGCCCGGGCAGTCCACCACCCACGTCCTCCCCGAGTCCGGCCGGCGCCCCGGCCTCCACATCGACAACCACCAGAACCTCCCCTACGGCGAGCGCCGGAAGGCTCGCCGACGACTCTGCGTGAACCTCGGGCCCGGCCCCCGCTACCTCCTCCTCGCCGACACCGACATCCTGACCATCTGCCGCTGCGTCCAGGAGCGCTACGAGGAGCACCGCCCCTCCACCGACGATCTGCGCATGTACCTCGCGCTGCACCGCCCGCTGCGCCTGCTCCGCCTGCGCATCGACCCCGGCGAGGGCTGGTTCGCGCCCACCTCCTTCCTCCCCTACGACGAGTCCACCGAGGGCCTGGCCCTGCCCTCCTCCACCTCCTCCTGGCTCGGTCACTGGGAGCCGCACCTCTTCGAGTCCCCGATCTGAGCGATCCGGCCGATCTGACCGATCTGTCCGTTCCGCGCGCCTGTGTCAGGCTGGTGAGGGAGCACCGCCGACATCGGGAGGCTCGTGATGGCCGAGATCAGGGTGAACGGGGTCGGGCTGCACTACGAGGCCCAAGGCGAAGGCCCCGGTGTCGTCCTGGTGCACGGCTCGTGGACCGACGCGGACTCCTGGGCCCGGGTGGTGCCGGGCCTTGCCGAGTCCACCACCGTCGTCGCCTACGACCGCCGGGGCCACAGCCGCAGCGAGGACCCGCTGACCCAGGGCTCGGTGCACGAGGACGCCGCCGACCTGGCCGGGCTGATCGAGGGCCTCGGCCTCGCGCCGGCCTTCGTCTGCGGGAACTCGTACGGCGCGCTGATCGCGCTGCGGCTCGCCTCCGCCCGGCCCGACCTGCTGCGGGGGATCGCCGTGCACGAGCCGCCGGGCACCGGCGTCCTGCTCACCGACCCGGAGCTGCGGCCGATCGCCGCCGCCCTCGCCGTCCGGATCGCCGCCGTCCGGGAGCTGCTGGAGCAGGCGGAGTCGGCCGCGGCGGCGGAGCTGTTCGTGGAGACGGTCGCCTTCGGGCCGGGGGCGTGGGCCCAGTTGCCCGCACCGGTGCGGCACACCTTCATCCGCAACGCCCCGACCTACCTGGACGAGTTGCGGGACCCGGACGCGCTGGATCTGGACCTGACCGCGCTCGGCGACTTCACCGAGGCCGTGCTGCTCACGCAGAGCGACGACAGCCCGCCGATGTACGGCGAGGTGCTGGACATCATCGACCTCACCCTCGCGAAGGCGGAACGGCACCTCTACCAGGGCGCCGGTCACGCTCCGCACCTGTCGCAGCCGGAGGAATGGGTGCGGGTGGTGCTCCCGCGCGCATTGGTGTGAAACGGACCTGAGGGGCGCGAAATCGGGAGCACACGCCCGCTCATGCGCCCTTCGCGGTGCGCTCCTCAGGGCGCCGTCACCAGCTCCTCCCCGCGCGGCGTCCGCCGGTACAGCACCTCCCGCCCGCTGCGGACCCGGCTGACCAGCCCCGAGCGGTGCAGCACCCCCAGGTGGTAGGAGACCGTTCCGGCGCTGAGGAAGTGCCGGGCGGCCAGCGCCGCGGTGGTCGCCGGGTCGACCAGTGCGGCCAGCAGGTCCGCCCGGGTGGGCCCGACCAGCTGGGCCAGGGCGGGCGCGGGTGTCCGGGGCGCGGGCACGGACGGTGTGATCGGGTACATCAGCGTCGGCGCCCGGTGGCAGCCGTCGACCGTGTCGAGGATGACGTGGATCGAGCGGCTGACCAGCGTCGGCATCAGCAGCACCATGCGGGCCGGCAGGTTCACCTCGAAGCGGCTCTCCAGCTGGATCATCCCGTTCGACCAGGAGAGTTCCGGGGAGAGCGAGTTGAACAGCGAACCGGTGCCGTACCGGGCGACGTGCCGGCCGCGCTGGTCGATCTCGGCGTCCAGCACCGCGCGGGCGTCCGGCCAGTACGGGGCGACCGCCAGCTCCCAGTACCGGCCCAGCTCGTCCGCGACCCGCTCGGCGAAGTGGCGCGGGCCGCGCCGCAGCGTGCGCAGCACCACGTCCGGCAGCGGCCGGCCGGCCAGGTTGGCGGCGGGCAGCCCGTGGCGGACGGTGTCCAACTCGGCCAGCACCCGCTCCGGGTCGGCGCGGCGGACGGCCGTCAGCTGCTCGGCGATCGTCGGGTCCGGGCCGGTCGGGTGCGGGGCGAGGAAGTCGGGGAGGTAGCCGCCGGCCCGCTCCAGCGCCAGCCCGGACAGCAGCTCCAGCCCCTCCCGGCGCAGCACCCGGCGGGTCCGGCCGACCCAGGCGTACGGGCCGGTGCGGGAGTTGAGCGCGGAGGCGGCCATCAGGGTGTTGACCGCCTCGTGCAACGGGGAGACGACGAACCGGGTGCGGGCGAGCCCGGTCGAGTCGATCGTGAGCCGGATCATGCCGTCCACCCCTCTGCCGGCCGGCCGGAACGGTCGGCTTTGTCGCCCTTTCGGTCGTCAACCCTTCGACCCTGGTCGAATCCTGACACGAATGCTCGCCATCGAAGTCGCCCGGGCGCAGGCTTCTCCCGTGACCGCGTCAGCACGGACGCGGCGCGAGCGGAAGGAACCCCGACGAACATGACGAGCACGCGCGGCCGCATCGCCGCCCTGCTGGGCGCCGTCGCGGTGGTCGCCGGCACCACCCTGGCCGGCCCCGCCGTCGCCGCCCCGGCCGAACCACCGGGCCACGGCGGCGTCACCGGGCAGGCACCCTGCCAGGGCGCGCCCGAATTCACCTGCGGAACCCTCACCGTGCCGCTCGACCACAGCGGCCGGACCCCCGGCACCCTCCAGCTCGACGTGGCGATGACCGGCAACGCCGACGCCCCCAAGGGCGACCTGGTGTTCCTCGCCGGGGGCCCCGGCCAGCCCGGCGTCCCGCTGATCCGCCGGATCGCGAGCAAGCTGGAACCCGTCCTCAAGGACTACCGCCTGATCATGTACGACCAGCGCGGCACCGGCGAGCGGGCCCTCCAGTGCCCCGGCCTCCAGGAGGACATGGGCTCCTCCGACCTCGCCGTACCCCGCAAGCAGTCCATCGCCGACTGCGCCACCGCCCTCGGCCCGAACGCCCGCTACTACAGCAGCGCGGACACCGTCGCCGACATCGACCTGCTGCGCCAGGCCCTCGGCGACCGGCGGATCACCCTGGACGGCGTCTCCTACGGCACCTTCGTCGCCGAGCGCTACGCCCTCGCCCACCCGGCGCACGTCGACCGGCTGGTGCTCGACTCGGTCGTGCCGCAGGGCGGCTACGACCCGATGGACCTGATCGCGCTGCCCGCCACCGCCCGGGTGCTGCGCACCGCCTGCCAGGCCACCGGCTGCACCACCGACCCGGCCGCCGACCTCGCCACCACCGTGCAGAAGTACGGCAACGGCGCGCAGATCCTGGACGCGCTCACCAGCTACGAGTTCGCCGACCCCAACTACGGCGGGGTGCCGGAAGCCCTGCACGAAGCGGCCGGCGGCAACCCGCAGAAGCTCCAGTCCTTCATCGACGACGTCCACAAGAACGACGCCGCCCCGGCCGAACTGCTCAGCCAGGGCCTGCACGCCGCCACCCTGTGCGCCGACGGGCGCTACCCGTGGGGCTCCTCGGACACCCCCGTCGCGGGCCGCGCCGCCGCGCTGGAGCGCACCCGGAACAACCTGACGGCCGAGCAGACCTGGCCGTACGACCCGGCGACCGCGACCGGCCTCGGCAGCCTGCTGGTCTGCCTGGACTGGCCGCGCGAGCAGGTGCCGCCGCTGCCGCCGGCGCACCGCAAGCTGCCGAACGTGCCGGTGCTGCTGCTCGGCGGGGACCGGGACCTCTCCACCCCGTACGAGTGGCTGTACCAGCAGGCGAAGCTGACGCACGACCCGCAGGTCGTGATCGTCCCGGGGGCGGCGCACTCGGTGCAGACCCGGGCGGCCAACCCGGCGGGGCGGCAGGCGGTCTACGACTTCCTGCTCAAGTAGCCGGTTCCCGCTCAAGGAGCTGGTTCCCGCTCAAGGAGCTGGTTCCTGCTCAAGGAGCCGGAAGGCGGCGGGCCGTTCCGCACAGGGGACGGAAC
>NZ_JBHYGR010000035.1:59458-67149 GCF_042738155.1 Kitasatospora sp. NPDC059088
ATACACGTTGTGTGGGGGCGGGGTTGTGAGTGTTTTTGAAACAGGCCGGCCCGGGGGCGCCCCCCCCCCCGCCGCCGCCTCAGAGTTCGGAGGAGTCCCAGCCGTCGTCCGGGAGGGACGGCTCGGGCCCCGGGCAGTCGACGTGGTCCCAGCCCCACATCATCACCTTGTACAGCATCCAGTCCGCGAGCGGCGGGTCCTCCCGGTTCTCGCGGTCGGTGAGGATCAGGGCCACCCAGACGTCCTCGACGGGCGAGAACTCCAGGGTCCGCTGGTCGGGCAGGTTCTCGTACTCCACCGTCCGCCAGGTGCAGCCCGCCGCGGTGAGTGCGGCGGTCAGCTCGGACTCGACGACGGCGGTCCGGTAGGTCCGGGTCCCGCCGCCGTCCACGGGGAGTTCGAGTTCGCCCTGCCAGGTCGCCAGGGACACCGAACGGAGCTGCCGGCAGTGGCAGAACACCGTGAGCGCGTCGCCGAAGCCGAAGGCGTGTGGCCAGCGGCCCTCGCGGTGGATCCGGCCGCCGTCCCACGGGGCTCCGTAACGGGCGGAGAGCTCGGACAGCCGGGCGCCGTAGCGCAGTTCACCGAGGGCGCCGGTGGCGAAGAACCGGGTGAGCCGGTCGAGGAAGTCCGTCACCCCAGGCACCCGCGCACCGCCTCGATCAGCCGGTTGGCGCGGGCGTCGCCGTGGCCGATCATCCGGTTCGCGACGTAGCCGAAGCCGACGCCGAACTCGTCGTCACCGAAGGCGAACTGGCCGCCGGCGCCGTCGTTGCCGAAGCTGCGCGCGCCGAGCAGCGGGCGGAACCCGGCGGAGTCCAGCAGCAGGCCGGAGCCCCAGCGGGCGCCCATGTCGAAGCCCAGGAAGCCCTGGCCGGAGGAGACTTCGCGCACCGCGTCGGTCACGGTGTCGGCGGAGAGCAGCCGGGGGCCGCCGTCCAGGCCGGTGGCCGCGGCCGCGTACAGGCCGGCCAGCCCGGTGGCGGAGGCGACCGCGCCCGCGCCGGGCAGCTCGATCGCGTGCAGGGCCGGGTCGTTCCAGCCGTGCGGCACGTCCAGACCGGGGAACACCAGGGCGCCGTTCATGGTGACGATCCGGGTGAGCAGGTGCTCGGGGCCGGGCATCGGGCGGCGGCCCTCGGCCTCCACCAGCCGGGCCAGGCGCGGGAGTTCGCTCTCCGGCAGGCCGATCCACAGCGGCAGGCCGAGCGGCCCGGCGATCTCCTCGCGCAGGAACGCGCCCGGGGTCAGGCCGGTGATCCGGCGGATCACCTCGCCGACGGCGAAGCCGAACACGTGGCCGTGGTACTCGTAGGTGGTGCCCGGCTCCCAGAGCGGCTGCTGGGCCTCGATCGCGCGGATCACCGGATCCCAGGCGGCGACCTCCTCGAACGGGAGCACCGCGTCCAGGGCCGGGATGCCCGCCCGGTGGCCGAGGATCGTCCGGACGGTGACGTCCTGCTTGCCGTGGCGCGCGAACTCGGGCCAGTAGCGGGCGACCGGGGCGTCCAGGTCGAGGCGGCCCTGCTGGGCGAGCAGCAGGGCGCTGATGCTCACCGCGCCCTTGGCGCAGGAGAACACCGGGACGACGGTGTCCTGCGTCCAGGCCCGGCCGGTCCGCTGGTCGGCGGTGCCGCCCCACAGCTCGACCACCTTGCGGCCGCCGACGAAGACCGTGACGGCGGAGCCGAGTTCGGGGAAAGCCGCGAAGTTGCCCGCGAAGGCGTCGGCGACGGCGCCGAAGCGCTCGTCGACCCAGCCCTGGTAGTCCTGCATGGTGTACCGCCCCGTTCCGCGTGCTCCAAGATCGTTGACCGGACCACGGTACGGCGTCAGGACGGTCGGGACGAGGGGATTTCCCCGGGTCGGGGAGGGTGGGGCGGATGGGGCGGGCGGGCCGCCCGAGGGCCGTTCGGCGGGTGGTCAGCGGGCCGTGGGCGGGCCGGCGGCGGGCCGTCCGGCTCAGTCCGCGGCGGGGTCGTACAACGGCAGGAAGTTGACCACCGGCTCCTCGTACGGGTGGGCGGCGCGCACGGCCGCCAGCACGGCGGCGGCCTGCTCCCGCTCGCAGGAGGACTCCACCCGGCACTCCTCGGCCCGTTCCACCTCGCCGGCCGTGCCCAGGTGGGGCCGGGCGGCGGCGGAGGGCAGCCAGGTGCCGGTGACCCGCCAGACGCTGGCGCAGCGGGAGTACTCGCCGATCCGGCCGGCGCCGGCGGCGTGGAGGGCGTCGACGACCTGCTCGACGTGGCTCTCCGGGACGGATATCTCGATCTTGAGGCGGGACATGCCGGGGACTCTAGCGGGCGGCCGGTCGGGCGGGTCGGGGTGGTGCGCCGGGGCGGTCGGGGCCGCCCGGGTGGGCGGGGCGGACGGGACGGATGGCCGGGCGCGGGCGTGGGCAGGCTCGGGCGGACACGTCCGTACGCAGTGAGGGAGCTGCCGACATGACCGCAGTGCACGAATCCGTCCTGGACGCGATCGGCGGGACGCCGCTGATCCGCTTGGCCCGGCTGGGCGCCGGGATCGCCGCGCCGGTCTACGCCAAGGCCGAGTTCCTCAACATCGGCGGCAGCGTCAAGGACCGCGCCGCGCTGTCCATGGTGCTGGCCGCCGAGCGGGACGGGCTGCTGGGCCCGGGCGGGACGATCATCGAGGCGACCTCCGGGAACACCGGGATCGGGCTGGCCCTCGTCGGGCGGCAGCGCGGCTACCGGGTGATCGCCGGGGTGTCGGACAAGTCGGCGCCGGAGAAGGCCGACATCCTGCGGGCGTACGGCGCGGAGGTGGTGCTCGCACCGACGGCGGTGGCGCAGGAGGACCCGCGGCACCTGTTCAACGTGGTCACGCGGCTCAGCGAGGAGATCCCCGGCGCCTGGCTCGCCAACCAGTACGACAACCTGGCCAATCCTGACGCGCACCTCCGGACCACCGGCCCGGAGGTCTGGGAGCAGACCGGCGGCCGGGTGACCCACTTCGTCGCGGGCGTCGGCACCGGCGGCACCGTCACCGGCACCGGCGGGTACCTCAAGGAGGTGTCCGGCGGCTCGGTGACGGTCGTCGGCGCGGACCCGGAGTCCTCCTCCTACGGCGGCGGGGACGGCAGCCCGTGGTTCGTGGAGAGCATCGGCCACTTCCTCCACCCCGAGACGGTCGAGGACCGCTGGCCGCAGGCCCTGGACTCGGAGGTCATCGACTCCTACGAACGGATCCCGGACCGCGAGTCGCTGCTGACCGCCCGCCGGCTGGCCCGCGAGGAGGGCATCCTGGCCGGGCCCTCCTCCGGTACGGCGGTGGCGGCGGCGCTGCGGGTGGCGCGCGGGCTGGGGCCGGATGGCCTGGTCGTGGTGGTGCTGCCGGACTCGGGCCGCTCCTACCTGTCCAAGGTGCACAGCGACGCCTGGATGCGGGAGTGGGGCTTCCTGGAGGACCGGGAGGAAGCGGAGGAGGGGGCGGGCGGTCTGCGGGAACTGCTGGACGCCGCCGGGCCGCTGGTCGCCGTCGGCGCGGACCTCACCGTGGCCGGGGCGTTGGAGGCGCTGCGGGCGGCGCCCGGCGGGATCGCCCCGGCGGTGCTGGCGCGGGCGGCGCGGCCGTACGGGGTGAGCGCGACCGAGGTGGTCGGCTCGGTGTCCCGGGAGGTGCTCACGGCCGCGCTGGCCGAGGGCGGGGCCGAGCCGGACGACCCGGTACGCCCGCTGCTCGGGCCGGCCCTGCCGACGGTCGGGGTCGGGCAGTCGGCCGCCGAGGCGCGGGCGGCGCTGGCGGGCGGGCGCCCGGCGGTGGTGGTGCTGGTGGACGGCCGGGCGGCCGGGGTGCTGACCCGGGAGGTCCTGGGCTGACCTCCCCGCGGCGGGGCCGTGCGTCTCAACCCCCCGCCGCGGGCCGTGCGCCCTAACCCCCCGCCGCGGGCGCCAGGATGGCGTGGATGACCCGGTCCAGGGTGCGGTCGAAGGCCTGGTCCGGGTCGGCGGGCGGGCCCGCGGTGGCGAAGGCCTGGGCCAGGTTCGGGTAGGCGCCGCTCATCGCCGCCTGGGTGAGGTAACCGACCATCTCCGCCTGCCACTTGGCGCCCGCGGCCGCCGTCTGCTCGTACTGGGCGAACTGGCAGATGAAGCCGTTGAACAGCGCCATCGCCTCCATCCGGGCCCCGCCCGGCAGGCCGGTGGGGGCGGTGACGGCGAGGAAGTGGTCGGTGTAGCGCAGGGCGTTGGGGCCGATGCCCGGGCGGGCGAGGACCAGGGCGGGCAGCCAGGGGTGGCGGCGCAGGAGCGCGAGCTGCTCGTGCGCGAGGCCCGCCAGGTCGGCGCGGACGTCTCCGCTCGGGGCGGGCGGCAGCCGGTACTCGGCGGTGGCCGCGTCGAGCATCAGGTCGAGCAGGTGCTCCTTCTTCGGCACGTAGTTGTAGAGCGACATGGTGCCCGCGCCGAGCGCGGCCGCGACCCGGCGCATCGAGACGGCCTCCAGGCCCTCGGCGTCGGCGATGACGATGGCGGCCGCCGCGATGGAGTCGCGGCTGTGGGCCGGCCGCGGGCCGCGGCCGGTGCGCTCGGGGCGCAGCCAGATCAGCTCGGGGGCCTCGGGCGGCGTGGGCCGCGCGGGCTGTTCGGGCTGGTCGGGCCGGTCGGGAGTGCTGGGGGGCTTGCTGGACGGCACTGGAAGATCACCTCGCTTCCCCATCTTAGATACGTACGTCGTACGTAGTAGCATGGCGTTCAGCTTCTACGTACGCTGTACCTAGAGAAGGGCGTAGCCATGTCCGACACCTCCCGACCCGCCATCGAGATGGCGGGCGTGCGGAAACGCTTCGGGGCCACCGAGGCCCTGCGCGGCCTCGACCTGACCGTGCCGGCCGGGACCGTCTGCGGTCTGCTCGGCCCCAACGGCGCCGGCAAGACCACCGCCGTGCGCGTCCTCGCCACCCTGGTCGCCCCCGACGAGGGCACCGTCCGGGTCGCCGGGCACGACGCCGTCCGCGAGGCCGAGGAGGTCCGGCGGGCGATCGGCCTGGCCGGCCAGCACGCCGCACTGGACGAGGGCATCACCGGCCGGGACAACCTCCGGCTGTTCGGCCGGCTGCACCGCCTCGGCGCCCGCCGGGCCCGGGAGCGCGCCGACGAACTGCTCACCCGCTTCGGCCTCGCCGAGGCCGGCGACCGGCTGGTGCGCACCTACTCCGGCGGCATGCGCCGGCGCCTCGACCTGATCGCCAGCCTGGTCACCAGCCCGCCGGTGCTGTTCCTGGACGAGCCCACCACCGGGCTCGACCCGCGCAGCCGCCAGGGGATCTGGGACACCGTCAAGGAGCTGGCCGACGGCGGCACCACCGTGCTGCTCACCACCCAGTACCTGGAGGAGGCCGACCGGCTCGCCGACGACGTCGTGGTGGTCGACCACGGCGCCGCGATCGCCACCGGCCCACCCGAGCGGCTCAAGGCGGCGATCGGCAGCCAGGTCTCGGTGACCCTGGCCACGGTGGAGCAGCTCGCCGCCACCGCCGTGGTGCTGTCCGCCCTGTCGGGCGGCGACGCCCAGGTGGACGTCGCCGAGCGGACGGTCACGGTGCTGACCGCACCCGGGGCGTCCGTCCTGCTGCCCGCGCTGGTGCGGGAGTTGGACGGGGCCGGGGTCGTCGCCGAGGACGTCGCCGTCCGGGTGCCCTCGCTCGACGACGTGTTCCTCGCCCTCACCGGGAAGACCCGGGAGAACGCCGAGCTGGGGAGGGCCGCCTGATGGCCACCGCCGTCCGCACGTCCGCCCGCACCGCCGTCCCCGCCGCCGCGCGCCCCTCGCTCGGCGCCCGGCTGGTCTCCGACACCTGGACGTCGATGCTCCGCATCCTGCTCAACTACCGCCACTCGCCCGGCCTGCTGGCCGCCTCGCTGGGCGTTCCGGTGGTCATGGTGGTGGTCTTCGGGTACGTCTTCGGCAGCGCCATGCAGGTGCCCGGCGGCGGGGACTACCGGGAGTTCCTGATGCCCGGGCTGTTCGCCATGGTCGCCACCAACGGCATCATGCCCACCATGGTCGGCGCCGCCCGGGACGTCGGGCGCGGGGTCACCGACCGGTTGCGCTCGATGCCGGTCTCCCGTACCGGACTCCTGCTCGGGCAGAACCTCGCCGACCTGCTGGTCAGCGTCGTCGTGCTGGCCCTGCTGGCCCTGGTCGGACTGGCCGCCGGCTGGCGCGCCCGGCACGGCGCCGCCGACGCGCTGGAGGGGTTCGCACTGCTGCTGCTCTTCCGCTTCGTGATGACCTGGGTCGGCACGCTGCTCGGCCTGGCCGTCGGCAAGGAGGAGGCCGCCGGGCAACTCTCCGTCGTCGTCTTCCCGTTGGCGATGGTCACCAACGCCTACGTGCCCACCGGCGGGATGCCCGGCTGGCTGCGGGTGATCGCCGACTGGAACCCGATCAGCTCCGTGGTGGAGGCGAGCAGGGAACTCTTCGGCAACCCGGCGGCGCCCGGCTCCGCGTGGCCGATGCAGCACGCCGTCCTCGCCACGCTGCTGTGGAGCGCCGCCCTGCTGGCGCTCTGCGGGCCGCTGGCCGTACGGAAGTTCGCCACGCACGGGCGGTGACCCGCCGGGTCGCCGTAATGTGCTGGACACCGTGGCCGGTGTGGCTTTAGGTGGGGCGCCATGGAGTACACCCACCTCGGCCGTACCGGCCTGACCGTCTCCCGCCTCTGCCTCGGCACCATGAACTTCGGCCCCCACACCGAGGAGGCCGAGGCCCACCGCCTCATGGACACCGCCCACGAGCGCGGCATCAACTTCTTCGACACCGCGAACTCCTACGGCCGCGACAGCGAGGGCAACCTCCAGGGCCGCACCGAGGAGATCATCGGCCGCTGGTTCGCCCAGGGCGGCGGCCGCCGCGAGCGCACCGTCCTGGCCACCAAGGCCTACGCGAACACCAGCGACTGGCCCAACGACGGCAAGCTCTCCGCCCTCGCCATCCGCAAGGCCGTCGAGGCCAGCCTGCGCCGGCTGCAGACCGACCACATCGACCTCTACCAGATGCACCACATCGACCGGGCCACGCCCTGGGAGGAGATCTGGCAGGCGATGGAGGTCCTGGTCGCCCAGGGCAAGATCATCTACGTCGGCTCCAGCAACTTCGCCGGCTGGCACCTCGCCCAGGCCCAGGAGGCCGCCCGCTCCCGGCACTTCCTCGGCCTGGTCAGCGAGCAGTCCCTCTACAACCTCCTCGACCGGGCGATCGAACTGGAGGTCATCCCCGCCCTCCAGCACTACGGCCTCGGGCTGATCCCGTGGTCCCCGCTGCGCAGCGGCCTGCTCGGCGGCGTCCTGCGCAAGGAGCGCGAGGGCACCCGCGGCCGCAGCGCCCTGGGCTACGCGAGCGAACTCCTGGACAGGCACCGCGAACAGCTCCAGGCCTACGAGGACTTCGCCGACGAACTCGGCACCGACCCGGCCGACCTCGCGCTCGCCTGGCTGCTCTCCCGCCCCGCCGTCACCGCCCCCATCATCGGCCCCCGCACCCCCGCCCACCTCGACGCCGCCCTCCGGGCGCTCGACCTGGACCTCGACCAGAAGACCCTGGACCGCCTCGACGAGCTCTTCCCCGGCCACAAGCCGGCCCCCGAGGACTACGCCTGGTAGACCCGCGGGCCGCGCGGGCCCCGCCCCCCCCCGGGGGGGGGGGGGGGGGGGGGGGGGGGGGGGGGT
>NZ_JBHYGR010000035.1:67159-73865 GCF_042738155.1 Kitasatospora sp. NPDC059088
GATGGCGGGTCCCGGGTTGGCCCCCCGGGGTCACCCCGGGGTGGCGGCCCGGGCCGCGGTGGGCGCCGCGGCGGCGGCCGGCGGGCCCGCGGGGCTCGGCGGGGCGGTGCGCGAGGAGCTGGTGCGCGAGGGGCCGGGGACGCGCCGCCCCGACACCCCGGCGCTGTGGTAGCAAGACGGGTATGACGGAACGGATCAGGGAGCGGGACCGGGGCGCCTACCACCACGGGGCGCTGCCGGAGGCCTTGGTGGCGGCGGCGTTCGAGGTGCTGGACGAGCAGGGCCAGGAGAAGGTGAGCGTGCGCGAGGTGGCGCGCCGGGCGGGGGTCTCGGCGGGGGCGCCGTTCCGCCACTTCGCCGACAAGCAGGCGCTGTTGACGGCGCTGGCGGACCGGGTGCTGGCGGACTTCGCGCGCTGGCAGGAGGCGGAGGTGGCGGCCGCCGAGGCGGTCGGCGGGTCGGCGATGCGGGCGCTCGGGCTGGGCTTCGTCCGGTACGCGCTGCGCCATCCGCGGCGGTTCGAGCTGGTGCGCTCGCGGGTGTTCTCGGCCCCCCGGGACCCGCAGCTGCGGGAGCAACTGGACGGCCTGGACCGGGCGTTCGCCGGCCTGGTGGTGGCGGACCAGCAGGCCGGGCGGGTCGGCCCCGGCGATCCGGAGCTGGTGCTGCTGTCCGGGCAGGCGCTGGTGTACGGGCTGGCGCAGATGATCGTGGACGGCTACCTGCCCGCCGAGCGGGCGGAGGAGCTGGCCGTCCGGGTCCTGGACACCTTCCGCGCGGGGATCGCCGGGACGGTCAACCCTCCTGAGCGGTAACGGAATTGTGGCTGCGGCGAACCTTGACCGGCCTGGTGCGCGCTGATGTAATCGCCGATTACATGAGCGCGAGTCGTGAGTCGTGAGCGCGAGTCGTGAGCGCGAGTACCGGGAGGCACAGATGCCGCTGTTCGCCAAGCCGCAACCGGGCTACACCACCGCCGCCGCCACCGGCGACACCGTGGTGCTGCTGATCGGCATGCGGATCAACCGCTTCTGGGCGGTGCACCACTGGGGCCCGGTGATGTTCGCGATGTTCCGGATGCTCTACGAGCTGGCCCGCAGCCCCGAGCGCGGCCTGCGCGGCCGCATCCTGCTCACCGCCTCGCCGCGGACGTACTACGTCGTCCAGTACTGGGAGTCGAAGGAGCACCTGTACCGCTACGCGAGCGCACCGGACGGCTTCCACCACACCGTCTGGGGCATAGCCAACCGGAAGATCCGGGAGGGCAAGCTGCGCGGTCACGTCGGGCTCTGGCACGAGACGTACATCGTCCCCGAGGGCGGCTACGAGTCGATCTACTTCGACATGCCGGCGTTCGGCCTGGCCGGCGCCACCGGCCAGCTGCCGCTGGAGGCGCGCGGCCGGCACGCCGCCCAGCGCCTGGCCTTCCGCTCGGGCGACGGCTCCGACGGGGCGGGCGGCGCGGAGCAGGCGGAGGGTGCGGCGGCCGGTCCGGACGGCCTGAGCTGCCCGTACGTCGCGGACGGCGCCGACGACCGGACGGGCGCTCAAGGAGTGTCGTGAGTCCGTCCGGCGACCCCGGTGTGGGAGCGTCGGGGGATGGTCGATCAGGAGGGCGCCGTCCGGCCGGCGCGGGTGGTGCACGAGGTGCCCTACCGGGCGCAGTGGGAGTCCGCGGAGCTGGTGCGGGACATCGTCGACGGGCGGCTGGACGCCGCGCGGGACCCGCGCTGGGGGCAGTCCGGGGCCGCCACCCCGGAGGAGTACGCCTGGTGGTCCTGGCGGCTCTGCGGCGTCGCCTGCCTGCGGATGGCCCTGGAGCACTGGTGGGGCGTCACCCCGGCGGCGATGGTGCTGGCCCGTGAGTGCCTGGCGGCCGGCGCGTACGTCCGGGACGGCGACAGCCTGCGCGGGCTGGTCCACGTGCCGTTCGCCGACTACGCCCGGCGGCGCTGGGGACTGGCCGCCCGGGCGACGGAGTCGACGCCCGCGCAGGTCGCGGACGAGCTGGCGGCCGGGCGGCTGGTGATGCTCTCGGTGCACCCGTCGATCCGGGAGCCGCACGGGCCCGAGCCGGTGCGGCGCGGCGGCCACCTGGTGCTGGCGGTGGGGACCACCGGGACGGCGCTGCTGATCCACAACCCCTCCGGCTTCCCGGGGGAGTCGCAGGCCTTCGCCCGGGTGCCGTGGCGCTCCTTCGGACCGTTCTACGCCGGGCGGGGGATCGTGCTCGGCCCGCCCGGCGCCGACGACGGTCAGGTGTTGTCCGGCAGCCCCACCGGGTAGAACGGCAGGCTGCTCCGGCACAGGGCCGAGATCGGCTTCAACGCGGCAGCCAGGGAATCGAGTTCGGCGCGCGGGTAGTCCTCCCAGACGCGCGCGGCGGCCAGGTCGGTGGCGGCCTCCAGGGCCTGGTGGTGGGTCCGGCCCAGCTCGGTCAGCGAGCCGGTCGCGGTCAGCCAGCCCCGCTCGACCAGGCGCTCGGCGGCGGCCTCCCACTCGGTGTCCGTCCAGCCGCGCACCGGCTGGAGCTGCTCGCGCCGCATGTCCATCGCGCAGCGGACCACCAGGGCCTCACAGCCGTCCAGCCCGGCCGCGACCAGCGCGGCCACGTGGCCGTCCCCGCGGTGCTCGCGCATCACGGTGGCGGCCCGCCAGAGCCGCTCGTACAGCCCCGGCGGGGCCGGGAGCGCCGCGTTGGCGGCGGCCAGCACCCGGCCGGCGCAGTCCAGCCGCTCGGCGGACTGCTCCATGGTCTCGACCGCCCGCTCGACCAGACCGCGGTCCACGTGCTCCAGCAGCCGGGCCAGCGCGGCGCCCGCACCCTTGCTGCGGGCGGCCAGCGCCTCCTCCGGGCTGGCCAGCGACCACAGCGCGGGCAGGGCCCGCTCGACCATCGCCGGGGCGAAGTTGAAGAACGCGGCGGTCACCGGCGGCGCGTCCACCGCGCCGAGCGGGGCGGAGCGGCCGGCGAAGTAGCCGCGCCAGAAGCCGCGCAGGCCGGCCGCCTCGAAGGCGTCGCGACACTCGGGCTCGAAGTAGGTGACGGCGTGCACCGGCTCGAAGAGCCACCAGAGCGCGCGGGCGGGATGGACGAGATCGGCCATCGGGAGACCTTCCTCGGACGGGGCTCCGGGCGGGCGCGGGGAGCTCGGCTGGTCGGTACGGCGGCGGCGGTCGCGCGGGCGGCGGATCGTCGGGGTCGCCCGGGCGGGTGCGTGGGCCGTTCACGTGCTGATGACCACGGGGACGGCCCCGGTAATCCCCGGCGGGGTGTGACGACGGTCACGTGCGGGGGTGTCGGGGGTGTGCGGGCGGGTGGCCGGGGGCGGTCGGGCGGGTGTCGGGTGGGTCCCCGGCGGGTCCCGGGTGGGGATCCGCTCAGGCCCGCACCGGCGGCATCGCGAGCGGGTCGATCGGCATCTCGGCCCGGCAGATCGCCGCGATCGGCCGCAACGCGGCGGTCAGGCGGTCGAGTTCGCCGTCCGGCCGGTGCTCCCAGACCCGGCCGGCGGCCAGGTCGGTGGCCGCCTCCAGCTCCCGGTGCCGGATCCGGCCCAGTTCGGTGACCGCGCCCGCCGCCGTCAGCCAGCCCCGGCCGACCAGCCGCGCCGCCGCGGCCTCCCACTCCTCGTCCGTCCACCCCCGCAGCGGCTGGAGCACCTTGCGGGAGGCGCCCGTGGCGCAGTGCAGCACCGGCGCCTCGCAGCCGTCCAGCCCGGCGGCGACCAGCGCGGCCACGTGGCCGTCCCCGCGGTGCTCGCGCAGCACGGTCGCGGCGTGCCACAGCCGGCCGTACACGTCCGCGTCCGTGGGTCGGGGCAGCGCGGCGTTGGCGGCGGCCAGCACCCGGCCCGCGCAGTCCGCCCGGTCCACGGCCTCCTCCAGCGCCGTCGCCGCGGTCTCGACCAGCTCGGGCGCCACCGGCGCCAGCAGCCGGGCCAGCACCGCCGCCGAGCCCTCGGTCCTGGCCGCGAGCACCCGCTCGGGGCTGGCCCTGGTCCACACCCGGGGGAGGGCGCGTTCGACCGCCGCCGGGGCGAAGCTGAAGAACGCGGCGATCACCGGCGGGGCGCCCACCGCGCCGAGCGGGGCCGAGCGGGCGGCGAAGTAGCCGTGCCAGCCGCCGTCCAGCCCGGCCGCCTCGAACGCCGCCCGGCTCTCGGGCTGGAGGAAGGTGACGGCGTACACCGGTTCGAAGAGCCACCAGAGCGCGCGGGCGGGGTGGACGGGTTCGGACAATCGAGACACCTTCCTCTTCCTCTTCCTCGTCGTGGGCGGGGCCCGACGAACGGGAGGGCACCGGCGGTCGCTCCAGAGCTGACCGCCACCGGGGCCGTCCCGGCAACCCGGGCAGCGTGTGATCACGGTCACGCGCCGGTCGGCGGGTGCGGTCGACGGCCGTACGGCGCGAGATGATGGCCCGAGGCGCCCGCCTCCCGGGTGCCCAGCCCTCGCAAGCCCTCGTACGAAGGTAGTCGGCCATGCCCCAGATCAGCCCCAGCATCCTCTCCGCCGACTTCGCCCGGCTCGCCGACGAGGCCGAGGCGGTCCGGGGCTCCGACTGGCTGCACGTGGACGTCATGGACAACCACTTCGTGCCCAACCTGACCCTGGGCGTCCCGGTGGTCGAATCGCTCGCCCGGGCCACCGACATCCCGCTCGACTGCCACCTGATGATCGAGGACCCGGACCGCTGGGCCCCGCAGTACGTCGAGGCCGGCGCCGGCTCGATCACCTTCCACGTGGAGGCCGCCGCCGCCCCCGTCCGGCTGGCCCGCGAGATCCGCGCCAAGGGTGCCCGCGCCTCGATGGCGCTCAAGCCGGGCACCCCGATCGAGCCCTACGAGGACCTGCTGCCCGAGCTCGACATGCTGCTGATCATGACGGTCGAGCCCGGCTTCGGCGGCCAGGCGTTCCTGGACATCATGCTGCCGAAGATCCGCCGCACCCGTGAGCTGATCGCCAAGCACGACCTGGAGCTGTGGCTGCAGGTCGACGGCGGCGTCTCGGCGACCACCATCGAGCGCTGCGCCGAGGCCGGCGCGGACGTGTTCGTGGCCGGGTCGGCCGTCTACGGCGCGGCGGACCCGGCCGAGGCCGTCCGCAGCCTGCGCGAGCTCGCCGCCGGGGCGAGCAAGGACGCCTGGTGGGCCTGCGAGCACTGAGCCGCCCCGCCGCCGGGGCGGCGCCCGCGGTGGCCGCCGGATGGCCGGGCACGGGTGGAGGAACCCCGCACCGTCACGGATGATCGGTGACGGTGCGCCCTCCCCGGCCCGGCCCTTCCCATGACGGTGGTGGAACCGCGATGAGCAACCTCGACCTCAAGCCCGCCCCGACCACCTGCGGCCGCGAGGCCAGCAGCGGACCGGTGCAGGACCTGCTGACCGGACGCCTGGTCCAGCTCGGCGAGAGCACCGCCGTCCGCCGACTGCTCCCCAACCTGGGCCGCCGGATGGTGGGCGCCTGGTGCTTCGTCGACCACTACGGCCCGGACGACATCGCCGACGAACCCGGGATGCAGGTGCCGCCGCACCCGCACATGGGCCTGCAGACGGTCAGCTGGCTGCACAAAGGGGAGGTCCTCCACCGCGACAGCCTCGGCAGCCTGCAGACCGTCCGGCCGTACGAGCTGGGCCTGATGACCTCCGGGCGGGCGATCTCCCACTCCGAGGAGTCCCCGCGCCCGCACGCCCGCTACCTCCACGGCGCCCAGCTCTGGGTCGCCCTCCCGGACGCCCACCGGCACACCGCCCCCTCCTTCGAGCACCACCCCGACCTGCCGGTGGTCACCGCGCCCGGCCTGCGCGCCACCGTCATCCTCGGCACCCTGGACACCGCCACCTCGCCCGGCACCACCCACAGCCCGCTGATCGGCGCCGACCTCGCCCTCACCGAGGGCACGGACCTCCGGCTCCCGCTGGTCCCCGAGTTCGAGTACGCCGTCCTCGCCATGACCGGCCGGATCGACGTCGACGGCGTCCCCGTCGAACCCGGCTCGATGCTCTACCTCGGCTGCGGCCGTCGCGCGCTCCCGCTCCTCGCCCGCTCCGACGCCTCGGCGCTGCTCCTCGGCGGCGAGCCCTTCGAGGAGAAGATCGTCATGTGGTGGAACTTCATCGGCCGCTCGACGGAGGACATCGCCCAGGCCCGCGCCGACTGGACGACGGGCGACCGCTTCGGCGAGGTCCACGGCTACGCCGGCGCCCGCCTCCCCGCCCCGGAACTCCCCGCCGCCCCGTTGAAGCCGCGCGGCCGCGAGCGCTGAGCCCGGCCGGCGGCACCGCAGTACGCCCGCAACCGGCGTGACCGGCCCGTTTGCGCGGGGCCGCTGCCGGGCGTAGTGTTCTCTAGCTGCTCGGCTGGGAGCACCGGACACGCGTAGGCGCGGACGGTCCCGGAGCAGCCAATCCCTTGAAACACCACTTCCCGTCCTGGGCTGTGTCGCGTTCGCTTTTTCGCGCTCCGGCCCGAGGTTAATTCGGCGTGCGCGTTTATGGGGATTGCGGCTGGATTCGCTTTTCGAAGCGGGGGTCGGCTACAGTTTGAAACGTCGGACGGGGCACCAAGCCGCAGAAGACACCAGCAAATCCGATGAATGAAACTCCGGAAAACGGAGCGGAAAACATCTGGTAAGCTGGAAACACGAAAGAACGAAGCGCCCGGAGGGCCCGCTGGAAGGCGGTCCGAAGGAAGCGTCCGTTCC
>NZ_JBHYGR010000036.1:0-27949 GCF_042738155.1 Kitasatospora sp. NPDC059088
GGCATGGACTACCTCTCCGAGGACCGGGTCGAGCTGCGCTACACCCTGCCGCTCGCGGAGATCGTCTTCGACTTCTTCGACCAGCTGAAGTCCAAGACCCGCGGCTACGCCTCGCTCGACTACGAGCCCATCGGCGAGCAGGCCGCCCAGCTGGTGAAGGTCGACATCCTGCTGCACGGCGACCCGGTGGACGCGTTCTCCGCGATCGTGCACAAGGACAAGGCCTACGGCTACGGCGTGATGATGGCCGGCAAGCTGCAGAAGCTCATCCCCCGCCAGCAGTTCGAGGTGCCGATCCAGGCCGCCATCGGCTCCCGGGTGATCGCCCGTGAGACAGTCCGCGCGATCCGCAAGGACGTCCTCGCCAAGTGCTACGGCGGTGACATCTCCCGTAAGCGGAAGCTGCTGGAGAAGCAGAAGGAAGGCAAGAAGCGGATGAAGATGGTCGGCAGCGTGGAGGTCCCGCAGGAGGCCTTCATCGCCGCGCTGTCCACCGACGCCGAGACGCCGAAGGACAAGAAGTAGGCGTAGCGGGAAGCGGTACGAGGAGGGCCCGGGCGGGACTGCCCGGGCCCTTCCGCGTTCCCGCCGGGCACAGGAACCGGTAGGCCCCGGACGGAACCGGTGGCCCCCGGCGGCTACTTGAGCGCGCCGAGGACGAGGCCGACGATCCCGGCCTTGGCCAGCCGCCCCGCGGTGCCGGTGAGCACGGTGGGCTTCATCGAGTCGTCGGGGTGGACCAGTTGGAGCAGCCCGTCCCGCCGGCCCAGGCTGAGGCACTGCACGAGGTACGTGAAGGAGAACGGCGCCGAGGTGCGCCCGTCGAGCAGCCGGCCCACGTACTGGCCCTGCGGCAGCGCGGTGGCGCAGCCCATCCTCAGGGTGCCGACGCCGGGGACGGTGACGGCGGCGGCGTCGCCGACCACGTGGACGTCCGGGTGCGAGACCGACCGCAGGTGGTCGTCCACCAGGGCGCGGCCGCGCTCGTCGACGGCCAGTCCGGCCTCGGCGGCCAGCGGGTGGGGTTCCAGCGAGGCGGCCCACAGGGTGAGGTCGGCGTCGACCGGGCCGGCGGTGGTGAGCGGCCCGCCGGGGGTGACCTCGGTGACGGTGGCGTCCTCGTGGACGTCGACGCCGAGGCGGTCGAGGACGCGCCGGATGTGGGCGCGGCCCTTGGGCGAGTAGGCGCCGCCGACGGTGCCGGAGGCGACGATCCGCACCCGCCAGTCGGGGTGGGCCTCGGCGAGTTCGGCGGCCAGTTCGATGCCGGTGGCGCCGCCGCCGACGACGGCGAGGGTGCCGGGGCGGGCGGCCTCGCGGATGAGCCGGCGGACCTCGGCGGCGCGCTCCACGGGGTGGGCGTGCTCGGCGGCGCCGGGGACGCCGTGCCAGGCGGTGCGGCTGCCGAGGGCGTGGACCAGGGTGTCGTAGCCGAGGGTGGTGCCGTCGTCGAGGAGGACCTCGTGCCCGGCCAGGTCGAGTGCGACGGCCCGGGCCCGGCGGTGCTCGATCCGGCGGCCGCGGGCGAGTTCGGTGAGCGCGGGCCAGTCGCGGCCGCGGCCGGCGGCGGTCTCGTGCTGGCGGATGCGGTGCAGGAGCCGCTCCTCGGGGGCGACCAGGGTGACGGCGCGGCGGCGTCCGGCGCCCTTGGCCGCGGTGATCCCGGCGTACCCGGCGCCGAGGACGACGATCCGCTGATCGGTGCTGGTGGTGCTGCTCATCTCGTCCGCCTCCTCGTGGGGCGCTCCGGTGGAGCGCTGTTCGGGAAGGGGACGACGCGGGCGGCCGGAGTGTGACGGTGACCCGCGTCACAGCCTGGCGGGGCCCGGTTCAGCGGGTCGTGACCGGGTCGATCCGGCCGAGCTTCTCGGGGTTGACCACGACGAAGGCCTCGGTGATCCGGCCGTCGGCCACGGCGAAGGCCAGCACCCCGCCGACGCTGCCGGTGCCGCGCTCGTACCAGACCAGGCCGGGTTCGCCGTTGACGGCGGCGAGGCCGATCGCGGCGTCGGGGGTGAACCACTTGGCGACCAGTCCGGCCACCAGGCGGGCGACCTTGTCGGCGCCGCGCACCGGGCGGGCGGCGGCGCGGACGATGCCGCCGCCGTCGGCGTGCCAGACCACGTCGGGGTCGAGGACCGCCATCAGGCCGAGGATGTCGCCCCGGGCGCTGGCGGAGGCGAACGCCTCGACGGCCCGCCGGTGTTCGGCCGGGTCGGTGCCGCCGGGGTGCCGGCCGCCCTCCTTGACCCGGCGGCGGGCCCGGGAGGCGAGCTGGCGGGTGGCGTCCGGGGTGCGGTCCAGGGAGGCGGCGATGGACTCGAAGCCGACCGCGAAGACGTCGTGCAGGACGAAGGCGGCCCGCTCGGCCGGGGTGAGCTGCTCCAGCACGGTGAGCAGGGCGAGGGAGACGGACTCGCCGCGTTCGGCCAGGTCGGCGGGGGAGTCGGGGCCGTCGGCGTAGGAGACGGACGGTTCGGGCAGCCACTCGCCGTAGTAGGCCTCGCGGCGGCTGCGGGCGGAGCCCAGCTGGTCGTAGCAGAGCCGGGTGACCACGGTGGTGAGGAAGGCGCGCGGGTCGGCGACGGCGGCGCGGTCGGCGTCCTGCCAGCGCAGCCAGGCGTCCTGGAGGACGTCCTCGGCGTCGGTGAAGGAGCCGAGCAGCCGGTAGGCGACCGAGCCCAGGTAGCGGCGGTTCGCCTCGAAGGCGTCGGGGGCCGGTCCGGGGGCCGTGGGCTGGGCGGTCACGGGGGCCACCGTAGCGAAGGCGGTCGTGCCCCGCGAGGGGCGGGTGCGCGCGGAGCCGGGACGGCGGGTTCCGTCCCGGCTCCGGGCGTGCCGACGGGTCAGTCCACCTCGGCCACGGCCTCCGCGAACTGCGCCTGGTAGAGCCGGGCGTAGGCGCCGTCGGCGGCGATCAGCTCGTCGTGCGAGCCCTGCTCCACGATGGAGCCGTTCTCCATCACCAGGATCACGTCGGCGTCCCGGATGGTGGAGAGCCGGTGGGCGATGACGAAGCTGGTGCGGCCGGTGCGCAGCCGGGCCATGGCCCGCTGGATGAGCACCTCGGTGCGGGTGTCGACGGAGCTGGTGGCCTCGTCGAGGACCAGGATGGACGGCTGGGCGAGGAAGGCCCGGGCGATGGTGATCAGCTGCTTCTCGCCGGCGCTGACGCCGGTGCCCTCGTCGTCGATGACGGTGTCGTAGCCGTCCGGGAGGGTGCGGACGAAGCGGTCGACGTGGGCGGCCCGGGCGGCCTCGACGACCTCGTCGCGGGTGGCGGAGCCGGCCCCGTAGGCGATGTTGTCGGCGATGGTGCCGCCGAACAGCCAGGTGTCCTGGAGGACCATGCCGATGCCGGAGCGCAGGTCCTCGCGGGACATCGCGGCGATGTCGATGCCGTCGAGGGTGATGCGCCCGGAGCTGACCTCGTAGAACCGCATCAGCAGGTTGACCAGGGTGGTCTTGCCGGCGCCGGTGGGGCCGACGATGGCGACGGTCTGGCCGGGTTCGACCTTGAGCGAGAGGTCGTCGATGAGCGGCTTGTCGGGGTCGTAGCGGAAGGACACGTCCTGGAAGGCGACCCGGCCGTGGACGGTGTCGGGCTTCTCGGGCATGGCCGGTTCGGGGCTCTGCTCGGGGGCGTCGAGGAGTTCGAAGACGCGCTCGGCGGAGGCGACCCCGGACTGCACCAGGTTGGCCATGCTGGCGACCTGGGTGAGCGGCTGGCTGAACTGCCGGGAGTACTGGATGAAGGCCTGGACGTCGCCGATGGACAGCGAGCCGCTGGCCACCCGCAGGCCGCCGACCACGGCGACCAGCACGTACTGCAGGTTGCCGATCAGCATCATCGCGGGCTGGATGATCCCGGAGATGAACTGGGCGCGGAAGCTGGCGTGGAACAGCGCGTCGTTGTGCTCGCGGAAGGTCTCGGCGGACTCGCGGTGCCGGCCGAACGCCTTGACCAGGGTGTGGCCGGTGTACATCTCCTCGATGTGGGCGTTGAGTTGGCCGGTGGACTTCCACTGCTGGACGAACTGCGGTTGGGCCCGCTTGCCGACCTTGGCGGCGACGACCACCGAGAGCGGTACGGAGACCAGGGCGATCGCGGCGAGGATCGGGGAGATCCAGAACATCATCGCGAGCACACCGACCACGGTGAGCAGCGAGTTGACGATCTGTCCCATGGTCTGCTGCATCGACTGGCCGATGTTGTCGATGTCGTTGGTGACCCGGCTGAGCACCTCGCCGCGCGGCTGCCTGTCGAAGTAGCTGAGCGGCAGCCGGGCGAGTTTGGCCTCGACGTCCTGGCGCAGCCGGTAGCTGGCGGACTGGATCGCCCGGGTGGCCAGGCGGCCCTGGACGATGCCGAAGAGGGCGGAGGCGAGGTAGATGCCGAGCACCCAGAGCAGGATGGAGCCGATGGCGCCGAAGTCCATGCCCTGGCCGGGGGTGAAGTCGACGGCGGAGAGCAGGTCGGCGACGCCGCCGTCGCCGTGGGCGCGCAGTCCGGCGATGACCTCGGCCTTGGAGGTGCCGGCGGGGAAGCGGGCGCCGATGACGCCGGCGAAGATCAGGTCGGTGGCGTCGCCGAGGATCTTCGGGCCGGTGACGGCGCAGCCGATGCCGAGCACGCCGAGCAGCAGGACGCCGATCAGGACGTTGCGTTCGGGGCGCAGCAGGCCGAGCACGCGTTTGCCGGAGCCCTTGAAGTCCATGGACTTCTCGGTGCCCTGGCCGCCCATGAAGCGGCCCGGTCCGGCCGGTCCGCGGCGGGCGGCGGCGGCCTGGGAGTCGCTGGGGAGCTTGTCCGCGGGCTGTCCGGCGCCCGGTCCGGCGGGGGCCCCGGCCGGCTTTCCGGCGGGCTTTCCTGGGGTGGTCACGCCGCCTCCTGCTCGGTGAGCTGGGAGAGCACGATCTCCCGGTACGTCGGGTTGTCGGCCATCAGTTCGCGGTGGGTGCCGGTGCCGACGACGGCGCCCTCGTCGAGGACGATGATCCGGTCGGCGTCGCGGATGGTGGAGACGCGCTGGGCGACGATCAGGACGGTGGCGTCGGAGGTCTCGCGGGCGAGGGCCTTGCGCAGCCTGGCGTCGGTGGCGTAGTCGAGCGCGGAGAAGGAGTCGTCGAAGAGGTAGACGTCGGGCCGCCGGACGAGGGCCCGGGCGATGGCCAGGCGCTGGCGCTGGCCGCCGGAGACGTTGCTGCCGCCCTGGGAGATGGGGGCGTCCAGGCCTTCGGGCAGCTTCTCGACGAAGTCCTTGGCCTGGGCGATCTCCAGGGCGTGCCAGAGCTCCTCGTCGGTGGCGTCGGGGCGGCCGTAGCGGAGGTTGCTGGCGACGGTGCCGGTGAAGAGGTAGGGCTTCTGCGGGACGATGCCGACGCTGTCGGCGATCGTGTCGGCGGAGAGCTCGCGCACGTCGGTGCCGTCGAGCAGGACCTGTCCGGAGGTGACGTCGAAGAGCCGGGGGACGAGGCCGAGCAGGGTGGACTTGCCGGCGCCGGTGGAGCCGATGATGGCGGTGGTCTCGCCGGGGCGGGCGGTGAGGTCGACGCCGCGCAGTACCGGGGCCTCGGCGCCGGGGTAGCGGAAGTCGACGTCGCGCAGTTCCAGGTTGCCGCGGCGCAGCACCTCGGTGACCGGGGCGGCGGGCGGGACGACGCTGGAGGAGGTGCCGAGGACCTCCTCGACGCGTTCGGCGCAGACCTCGGCGCGCGGCACCATCATGAACATGAAGGTGGCCATCATGACGCTCATCAGGATCTGCATCAGGTAGGAGAGGAAGGCGGTGAGCCCGCCGATCTCCATGCCGCCGCTGTCGATGCGGTGGGCGCCGAACCAGAGCACGGCGACGCTGGAGACGTTGACGACCAGCATGACGGCGGGGAACATCACGGACATCAGCCGGCCGACCTGCCGGGCGACCTGGGTGAGGTCCTCGTTGGCGTCGGCGAAGCGCTGCTGCTCGTGGCCGTCCTTGACGAAGGCGCGGATGACCCGGATGCCGGTGATCTGCTCGCGCAGCACCCGGTTCACGGTGTCGATCTTCACCTGCATGCTGCGGAACTTCGGCCGCAGGGCGCGCACCAGCAGGACGACGACGATGCCGAGCACGGGGATGACGGCGAGCAGCAGGCCGGACAGCGGGACGTCCTGGTTGAGCGCCATGATGATGCCGCCGACGCACATGATCGGTGCGGCGACCATCAGGGTGAAGCTCATCAGGGCCAGCATCTGGACCTGCTGGACGTCGTTGGTGGTGCGGGTGATCAGCGACGGGGCGCCGAACTGGCCGACCTCGCGGGAGGAGAAGCTCTGCACCCGGTCGAAGACGGCGGCCCGCAGGTCGCGGCCGAAGGCCATGGCGGTGCGGGCGCCGTAGTAGACGGCGCCGATCGAGCAGAGCGCCTGGAGCAGGGTGACGCCGATCATCACGGCGCCCAGGCGCAGGATGTAGCCGGTGTCGCCCGTGACCACGCCCTTGTCGATGATGTCGGCGTTGAGCGTGGGCAGGTAGAGCGCCGCGAGGGTGGACACCAGCTGGAGGGCCACCAGCAGGGTGATCGGTCGGGAGTATGGGCGCAGGTACGCCCGGAGCAGTCTGATCAGCACTGGCACACTCTTGTCTTCGCCGGTCGGGTTCGCACCCCAATTCTCGTCGTTCTGTAGCGTCGTACAGACGATTCGGGGGCCGTCCGGCGGAGGTTTGCCGGGCCTTTGCCATCGGCGGCCCGGTTCGCGCCCTCCGGCGGGCACCGGCGCCGAGGGGGCGTGCCAGCTGGGGCTGCCCCCTTACGGAATGACCGGTTTCCCCCTAGGCTGCTGACTACGCCCTTGTTACTGACCGGTACCGACCACGTTAACGGGGGCCCGGCGGACGCCCCCACGGACGCCGCGACAATCCCTCAGACGGCCACCCGCCCCCGGAGGTCCTCGTTGAGTTCCGCGCAGTCCCTGATCGACTCCGGCAGTGCCGACATCGTCGCCGGGCGTCCCGCCTCCGTCGCCCACCTGTTCCTGGAGCGGGTCGTCCTGACCCCGAACGCCGAGGCCTACCGCTACCCGGCCTCGGTCGACGAGCACGCCGCGGACGGCGCGCCCGGCGCCGAGCAGTGGCGCTCGCTCACCTGGGCGCAGACCGCGGTCCGGGTCAAGGCGGTGGCCGCCGGCCTGATGGCGCTCGGCATCCAGTCGGAGGACCGGGTCGCGCTGGCCTCCTCCACCCGGGTCGAGTGGATCCTCGCCGACCTGGGCGCCATGTGCGCGGGCGCCGCCATCACCACCGTCTACCCGAGCACCAACGCCGACGAGACGGCCTTCATCCTCTCCAACTCCGGCTCCCGGGCGATGTTCGCCGAGAACGCCGCCCAGCTGGCCAAGGCCGTCGAGCACATCGACGAGCTGCCCGAGCTGCGCACCGTGATCCTCTTCGACGCCCCCGCCGGGGCGCCCGGGGCGGAGGCACTCGACACGGCCGGCCTGGACCTGCTCACCCTGGCCGAGCTCGAACGGCGCGGCGCCGAGTACCTGGAGCAGCACCCGGACGCGGTCGACAAGGCCGTGGCCGGGCTCGACAAGGAGCAGCTGGCCACCCTCATC
This sequence comes from Kitasatospora sp. NPDC059088, assembly GCF_042738155.1. Lineage (NCBI taxonomy): Bacteria > Bacillati > Actinomycetota > Actinomycetes > Kitasatosporales > Streptomycetaceae > Kitasatospora > Kitasatospora sp. NPDC059088. Next base: position 7,601 of record NZ_JBHYGR010000036.1, read on the forward strand.
TACACCTCCGGCACCACCGGCCGCCCCAAGGGCGTGCGCCTGGTGCACGACTGCTGGGCCTACGAGGGCCGGGCCCAGGAGGCCAGCGGCCTGCTCGGCCCCGACGACGTCCAGTTCATGTGGCTGCCGCTGTCGCACGTCTTCGGCAAGACGCTGATCTCCGGCCAGATCGCCACCGGCCACGTGATGGCCGTGGACGGCCGGGTCGACCGGATCATCCACAACCTGCCGGTCATCCGGCCGACCACCATGGCCTCGGCGCCGCGCATCTTCGAGAAGGTCTACAACGGCATCGCCGGGCGGGCCCGGGCCGAGGGCGGCGCCAAGTACAAGATCTTCCTGTGGGCCGCCAAGGTCGCCCGCGAGCACGCCCGGGTGGTCCAGGAGAGCCGGGTCGCCACCGGCGTCGGGAGCGCCCCGCTGGGCCTGCGGCTGCAGCACGCGCTCGCCGACAAGCTGGTGTACGCGAAGATCCGGGCCGCCTTCGGCGGCCGGCTGCGCGGCGCCGTCTCCGGCAGCGCCGCCCTGGCCCCCGAGATCGGCTACTTCTTCCTCGGTGCCGGGGTGCCGATCCTGGAGGGCTACGGGCTGAGCGAGACCAGCGCCGGCTCCTGCGTCAACCGCAAGGAGGACGTCCGGATCGGCACGGTCGGCCGCCCGCTGCCCGGCACCGAGGTGCGGATCGCCGAGGACGGCGAGATCCTGCTGCGCGGCCCCGGCGTGATGCGCGGCTACCACAACCTGCCGGAGAAGACCGCCGAGGTGCTGGAGCCGGACGGCTGGTTCCACACCGAGGACATCGGCGAGCTCACCCCCGACGGCTTCCTGCGGATCACCGACCGCAAGAAGGACCTGTTCAAGACCTCCGGCGGCAAGTACGTGGCGCCCAGCGAGGTCGAGGGCAAGTTCAAGGCGGTCTGCCCGTTCGTCAGCAACATCCTGGTGATCGGCAACGGCCGCAACTTCTGCACCGCGCTGATCGGCCTGGACGAGGCGGTGCTGATGCCGTGGGCCGCCGAGCGCGGCCTGGCCGGCAAGAGCTACGCCGAGCTGGCCGCCGACCCGGCCGTGCACCAGCTGATCGAGGGCTTCGTCAAGCGGGTCAACGCCGACCTCCAGCGCTGGCAGACGATCAAGAAGTTCCACCTGCTGCCGCGCGACCTCGACATCGAGCACGGCGAGCTCACCCCGAGCCTCAAGATCAAGCGCCCGGTGGTCGAGCGGACCTACGCGGACGCGGTGACCGCCATGTACGCGGGCGCCAACGAGGCCTGAGCCGGCCCTCCTCCCGTACGGCTCACGAGTCCGGGTGAGTCGTACGGGACAATGGGGTCATGCCCTCCGCACTCCCCGACGGCGAACCGGTGCCGTCCGACGGTTCCCTGCCCGCGCACGCCCTGACCGGGCTGGGCGACCGGCCGTTCGGCTTCTACCTGCACGTCCCGTACTGCGCCAGCCGCTGCGGCTACTGCGACTTCAACACCTACACCGCCACCGAACTGCGCTCCTCCGGGGCCGTCGCCTCGCAGGAGACCTACGCGGACAACGTGGTCGCCGAGATCCGGCTGGCCCGCCGCGTCCTCGGCGAGACCGACCTCCCGGTGCGGACGGTGTTCCTCGGCGGCGGCACCCCCACCCTGCTGCCCGCCCGCGACCTGGTGAAGATGCTCGCCGCCCTGCGCGAGGAGTTCGGGCTCGCCCCGGACGCCGAGGTCACCACCGAGGCCAACCCCGAGTCCGTCGACCCCGCGTACCTCGCCGAGCTGCGCGAGGGCGGCTACAACCGGATCTCCTTCGGCATGCAGAGCGCCCGCCCGCACGTCCTGCGGCTGCTCGACCGCCACCACACCCCCGGCCGCCCCGAGGCCTGCGTGGCCGAGGCCCGCGCGGCCGGCTTCGACCACGTCAACCTCGACCTGATCTACGGCACCCCCGGCGAGTCCGACGACGACTGGCGGGCCTCCCTGGACGCCGCGATCGGCGCCGGGCCCGACCACGTCTCCGCGTACTCCCTGATCGTCGAGGACGGCACCAAGCTGGCCGCCCGGGTCAAGCGCGGCGAACTGCCGATGATCGACGACGACGTGCACGCCGACCGCTACCTCATCGCCGAACAGGCGCTCAGCGCGGCCGGCTACTCCTGGTACGAGGTCTCCAACTGGGCCACCACCCCCGAGGGGCGCTGCCGCCACAACGAGCTCTACTGGACCGGCGCCGACTGGTGGGGAGCCGGCCCCGGCGCCCACAGCCACGTCGGCGGCGTCCGCTGGTGGAACGCCAAGCACCCCGCCGCCTACGCCCAGGCCCTCGCCGAGGGCCGCACCCCGGCCCTGGGCCGCGAGCTGCTGAGCGACGAGGACCGCCGGGTCGAGCGCATCCTGCTGGAACTGCGCCTGGCCGACGGCATCCCCCTCGACGTCCTGGCCGAGGCCGGCCGCCAGGCCGCCGCCAAGGCCCTCGCCGACGGCCTCCTCGCCGAGGACTCCTACCGGCGGGGCCGCGCCGCCCTCACCCTCCAGGGCCGCCTCCTGGCGGATGCAGTAGTGCGTGACCTCGTGGACTGAGTGTCGTTAACGTGGTATCAGCCGTCAGGAGGAGTGTGGGATGACCGCCATCGATGACCGGGTGATAGGGATCTTCGAGAATCTGGAGATCCCGGAGGGTTTCAAGGCCGAGCTCATCAGGGGGGAGATCGTGATGATGGCCGGGCCCGACCGGGTCCACAACTGGATTGTCGAGTCGATCCAGGACCAGATTCCCCGGATGCGATGGCACCGCTCGGTCACGCAGGACATCGACATCCCCGGGCTCACCAGCGAACCTCAGCCCGATCTGGTCGTCTATGAGCGAGACGCGGTCGAGGGTCCTGGTCGCCTGATCCCTTCGCCTCTCCTCACGCTGGTGCTCGAGGTGGTCTCGAACACCAGCGTCCTGCGCGACTACCAGACCAAGCGGGAGCTCTACGCGGAGGGCCGGATTCCGGCCTATCTGATCGTCGACCCGATCAAGGCCGTCTGCGTGCTGTTGACCGAGCCGACCCGGGCGAGCGCGTCCGGGTTGCCGGACTACGTCTCCTCTCGGACCACCAAGTTCGGCGAGCCCATTCCGGTGGACCTGCTGGGCATCACGCTCGACACCTCGGAGTTTCAGACCTACTCCTGACCTGGCAGGGCGGTGAAGTCGATCAGTTCCTCGACCTTCGCCAGGAGTTCGGGCTCCAGGTCCTTGTAGCTGTTCACCTTGGAGAGGATGTGCTTCCAGGCGGCCGGGGTGTCCACGGGCCAGCCGAGGCGGCGGCAGGTGCCCTGCTTCCAGTCCTCGCCGCGGGGGACGGCGGGCCAGGCGGGGATGCCGACGGAGGAGGGCTTCACGGCCTGCCAGATGTCGATGTAGGGGTGGCCGACGACCAGGACCGACTCGCCGGTGACCCGGGCGGCGATGCGGTGCTCCTTCGTCCCCGGGAGCAGGTGGTCGACCAGGACGCCGAGTCGGCGGCCGGGGCCGGGGGCGAAGTCGGCGACGATCGCGGGGAGGTCGTCGATGCCCTGGAGGTACTCGACGACGACGCCCTCGATGCGCAGGTCGTCGCCCCAGACCCGTTCGACCAGTTCGGCGTCGTGCCGGCCCTCGACGTAGATCCGGGACTCGCGGGCGACCCGGGCCCGGGCGCCGGGGACGGCGACGGAGCCGGAGGCGGTGCGGGCGGGGGTGCGGGGCGCGGCGGGGGCGGCCGGGCGCACCAGGGTGACCACCTCGCCCTCCAGCAGGAAGCCGCGCGGCACCAGCGGGAAGACCCGGTGCTTGCCGAAGCGGTCCTCCAGGGTGACGGTGAACCCCTCCGCGGTCCGCTCGCAGCGCACCACCGCCCCGCAGTAGCCGGTGGCCGCCTCCTCGACCACCAGGTCCCGCTCGGCCGGCACCTCGGGTGCGGGCTGCTGCTTCTTCCACGGCGGGGTGAGGTCGGGTCCGTACTGGTGGCTGCGCATGGGGCGATTTTACGGACGGGGCGTCAGAGGCCCGGCGCCCCCCAGACCGGGAACCAGCGGCTGAGGTCCTTCTCCAGCCGCAGGTCGTTCCCCAGCATCGCGTTGACCTGGAGCTCCAGCGGGCTGTTGCGCCGCTCGCCGCCGCCGGGCATCGGGGCGAAGGGGTAGAAGGTGCCGCGCTTGTAGAGGTAGACCAGGGCCAGCGACTGGCCCTGGGGGTTGCGGAAGGCGACCAGGGAGCAGAGCAGCTGCGGGCCGAAGCCGTTCGCCTCCAGCTCGCTGTTGACCGCGTGCAGGTCGTTGACCAGTTCCGGGAGTTCCTCGGGGGCGTGCCGGGTGAGCAGCCAGGAGTAGCCGTAGCCGTCCTTGGAGGCCTCCACCGGGACGCCGCCGCGTTCGGTGTCGGCGTCCAGCAGGGCCCGGACCTGCTGCTCCACCTGGACGAAGGCGGCGCCCTCGACGGCCGCGAAGCAGACCGAGCCGAGCCCGGTGGGGAGGAACCCGGCCCCGGCCTCCAGGGTGAGCGCGGCGGACGGCACGCCGAACAGCTGGTCGAGGTCGGGCTTGACGGGCTTGGTGCGGCCGAACAGGGCGTCCAGGAATCCCACGGCGGTCCTTCCGGGAGTCGGGCGGGGCCGGAGCCCAGGGGGGTCAGCGGCCGAGCTGCTCGGAGATCTTGGCCAGCTGGGCCAGCCGCTTCTCCAGCGTCGGGTGGGTGGAGAGCAGCTGGGAGGCGGTCTCCTTGGCGCTCAGCGCGGGGGCGAAGTAGAAGGCGTTGTAGGGCTGGGCCCGGCGCAGGTCCTCGGTGGGGATGGCGGCGATCTGCCCGGTGACCTTGGTGAGCGCCGAGGCGAGGGCGCTGGGCCGGCCGGTGAGCTGGGCGGCGGCCCGGTCGGCGGCCAGTTCGCGGTAGCGGGACAGCAGCCGGGTGAGCAGGAAGCTGATCGCGTAGACCACGATCGACACCAGCGGGATGATCAGCGCCGCGATGGCCGCGTTCTGGTCGTTGCTGTTGCGGTTGCCGCCCATGAACCCGCCGTACATGGCGACCCGGGTCATCGCCCCGGCGAGCACGCCGAGGAAGCCGGCGATGGTCATCACGGCGACGTCCCGGTGGGCGACGTGCGACAGCTCGTGCGCCAGGACGCCCTCCAGCTCCTCGGGTTCCAGTCGGCGCAGCAGGCCGGTGGTGACGCACACCACGGCGTTCTGCGGGTTGCGGCCGGTGGCGAAGGCGTTCGGCATGTCGCTGTCGGCGACCGCCACGCGGGGCTTGGGCATGTCGGCCAGGGCGCAGAGCCGGTCGATGGTGCCGTGCAGCTGGGGGTACTGCTCCTCGGTCACCCGGTGGGCGCCCATGGCCCGCTCGGTGATCTTGTCGCTGAACCAGAACTGGGCCACGAACAGCCCGCCGGAGATCAGCACGATCAGCGGCCAGGCCCCGCGCAGCAGCGCGATCAGCAGGCCCGTGAAACCGACGTACAACAGCCCGATCACGAACATCGTCCCGACCATGCGGCTGGTCAGGCCGCGGTCGGGCGCGAAACGGGTGTGCTGGCCCGAGCTCGACATCGCTTGCTCCTCCGTTCGCCGTCGCTTTCGATGCTGCCACCCGGACGGCCCCGGGGCACCACCCGCGCACGCGGAGTGTCGCGGTGGCCGTCCGGAACTGCGGGCAGGATCACCCCGGCCGGGCCGTTCCTGCGGTACGACCCGGGCCGTACACTGGCAGGTACGGTTTTGGCACTCGTGCGTGCAGAGTGCCAGGGTCGGGGTCCTCACCGGAGCGGCTCGCAGCATCACAGACGGACAACGTGCGAAGACGGAGGTGCGTGCCCCATGGCCGGAGAGGTCCGCCAGCTGGACGACCGCAAGCTCGCCGTGCTGCGCGCGATCGTCCAGGACTACGTGGGCACCGAGGAGCCGGTCGGCTCCAAGGCCCTGGTGGAGCGGCACAACCTCGGGGTGTCCCCGGCCACGGTGCGCAACGACATGGCGGCGCTGGAGGAGGAGGGGTACATCCACCAGCCGCACACCAGCGCCGGGCGGATCCCCACCGACAAGGGCTACCGGCTGTTCGTCGACAAGCTCGCCGAGATCAAGCCGATGAGCTCCCCGGAGCGCCGGGCGATCCGGCACTTCCTGGACGGCGCCGTCGACCTGGACGACGTGGTCACCCGTACGGTGCGGCTGCTCGCCCAGTTGACCCGCCAGGTCGCCGTGGTGCAGTACCCCTCGCTGACCCGCTCCACCGTCCGGCACATCGAGCTGGTGGCGCTGGCCCCGGCCAAGGTGATGCTGGTGCTGATCACCAACACCGGCCGGGTCGAGCAGCGGATGGTCGACTGCCCGGGCACGGTCGGCGAGACGGTCCTGGCGGACCTGCGCTCGCGGATCAACACCCGGGCGGCCGGCCAGCGGCTGCCGGACGTCCCGGGGCTCCTGGAGGAGCTCCCGGCGGCGTTCGAGCCGGCCGACCGGCCGACCGTCAGTACGGTCCTGGCGACGCTGTTCGAGGCGCTCGCCGAGCAGAACGAGGAGCGGATCATGCTGGCCGGCACGGCCAACCTGACCCGCTTCGGGCACGACTTCCCGCTCACCATCCAGCCGGTGCTGGAGGCCCTGGAGGAGCAGGTCGTCCTGCTCCGCCTCCTGGGTGAGACCACGGACGCCGCGATGACGGTCCGGATCGGGCGGGAGAACGCGTACGAAGGGCTGAATTCCACCTCGGTCGTTTCGGTCGGCTACGGTTCGGGCGACGAGAGTGTGGCCAAGCTGGGTGTGATCGGTCCGACCCGGATGGACTATCCGGGCACAATGGGGGCGGTGCGGGCGGTGGCACGGTACGTGGGCCAGATCCTGGCCGAGTCGTAGCACACGGCCGACCGTTGGAAATCTAACGGCGGCGTCCAGTCGCAGCACTACTACAGGCGGAACAAGCGGAGCATTTGGTGGCCACGGACTACTACGCGGTACTCGGCGTCCGACGGGATGCGGGGCAGGACGAGATCAAGAAGGCGTTCCGGCGCCTGGCACGCGAACTGCACCCGGACGTCAACCCGGACCCGAAGACGCAGGAGCGGTTCAAGGAGATCAACGCCGCCTACGAGGTGCTCTCCGACCCGCAGAAGCGCCAGGTCTACGACCTGGGCGGTGACCCGCTGTCGCCGGGCGGCGGTGGCGCGGGCGGCTTCGGCGCCGGCGCGGCGGGCTTCGGCTTCTCCGACATCATGGACGCCTTCTTCGGCGCCGCGGCCGGCCAGCGCGGCCCGCGCTCGCGCACCCGCCGGGGCCAGGACGCCATGATCCGGCTGGAGATCACCCTGGAGGAGGCCGCCTTCGGCACCACCAAGGAACTCCAGGTCGACACCGCCGTCACCTGCACCACCTGCAGCGGCGAGGGCGCGGCCCCCGGCACCTCGGCCCAGACCTGCGACATGTGCCGCGGCAAGGGCGAGGTCTCCCAGGTCACCCGCTCCTTCCTGGGCCAGGTCATGACCTCCCGCCCGTGCCCGCAGTGCCAGGGCTTCGGCACCGTGGTGCCGACCCCGTGCCCCGAGTGCGCGGGCGACGGCCGGGTGCGGGCCCGCCGCACCCTGACCGTGAAGATCCCGGCCGGCGTGGACAACGGCACCCGGATCCAGCTGGCCGGCGAGGGCGAGGTCGGCCCCGGCGGCGGCCCGGCCGGCGACCTGTACGTCGAGATCGCCGAGACCACCCACACGGTCTTCCAGCGGCGCGGGGACGACCTGCACTGCACCGTCACCATCCCGATGACGGCGGCCTCGCTCGGCACCCAGGTGCCGTTGCAGACCCTGGACGGGCTGGAGGAGGTCGACATCCGGCCCGGCACCCAGTCCGGCCAGTCGATCCCGCTGCACGGCCGGGGCATCACCCACCTGCGCGGGGGCGGCCGGGGCGACCTGATAGTGCACGTCGAGGTGCAGACGCCCACCAAGCTCGACCCCGAGCAGGAGGAGCTGCTGCGCCGGCTCGCCGTGCTGCGCGGCGAGGAGCGGCCGTCCGGCCAGTTCGCGCCGGGCCAGCAGGGCCTGTTCTCACGCCTGAAGGACGCCTTCAACGGCCGGTAGTCGTCCGCGAAGGGGTGCCGGGGGAGGACCCCCGGCACCCCTTCGGTGTTCCCGTTCCATCCCAGGAGGTTCCCCGCCATGACCGCGCCCGTCTTCGTCGTCGAGACCGAGCGGATCGCCGCCGCCGCACCCGGGGCCGTGCTGCGCCTCGACGGGCCCGAGGGGCGGCACGCGGCGGCGGTGAAGCGGCTGGCGGCCGGCGAGGCGGTCACCCTGGCGGACGGGCTGGGACTGGGCGTGGACGGCACCGTCGCCGCGGTGCTCGGCAAGGACGCGATCGAGGTCACGGTGGAGGCCGTGCGGCGGGAGCCGGAGCCGGCGCCGCGGATCGTGGTCGTCCAGGCGCTGCCCAAGGGCGACCGCGGCGAGCTGGCCGTGGAGACCATGACCGAGGTCGGCGTGGACGTGGTGGTCCCCTGGGCCGCCTCGCGCTGCATCACCCAGTGGAAGGGCGAGCGCGGCGCCAAGGCGCTCGCCAAGTGGCGGGCCACCGCCCGGGAGGCGGGCAAGCAGTCCCGCCGGCTGCGCTTCCCCGAGGTGCGCGAGCCGATGACCACCCGGCAGCTGGCGCCGCTGCTGGCCGGGGCCGCGCTCGCCGCGGTGCTGCACGAGGAGGGCGCCGAGCCGCTGGCGCACGCCGCGCTGCCGGCCGGCGGGGACATCGTGCTGGTGGTCGGCCCGGAGGGCGGGGTCTCCCCGGAGGAGCTGGCCGCCTTCGCCGAGGCCGGCGCGAAGCCGTACCGGCTGGGCCCCTCGGTGCTGCGCACCTCGACCGCCGGGGTGGCCGCCGGGGCGCTGCTGCTGGGGCGCACCGGCCGCTGGGCCTGACCCCACCGGCAACTCCCGTGCGCCCGCCCGGAGTCTGCGGAAAACGGAGCGGCTCGTACCCGCACCTGCCTACGCTGGCGGCGTGACGGACTCCCTGAGCACCTCCGCGGGCGCCTATCTGCGCCACCCCCATCTGCACGGTGACCTGGTCGCCTTCGTCGCCGAGGACGACCTGTGGCTCGCCCCGCTGGAGGGCGGCCGGGCCTGGCGGCTGACGGCCGATCACCTGCCGGTGCAGCACCCCAGGTTCTCCCCGGACGGGCGCCACCTCGCCTTCACCTCCACCCGGGACGGCGCCCCCGAGGTGCACGTGGTGCCGGTGGACGGCGGACCGTCCCGGCGGCTGACGTACTGGGGCAACGCCGAGACCCGGGTGCAGGGGTGGACCGCCGACGGGCGCCCGATCGCCACCACCGGCGCGGGCGAGTCCGGGGTGCGCCGCTGCTGGGCGCACGCGGTGCCGCTGGACGGCGGCGAGCCGGTGCGGCTGCCGTACGGGCCGGTCGGCGGGCTCGCCTTCGAGCCGGCGGGCGTCGGGGACCCTGCGGCCGAAGCCGGGGGGAGGGTGCTGCTGGTGACCGTCAACAACCGCGAGCCGGCCTGGTGGAAGCGCTACCGGGGCGGCCGGGCCGGCAAGTTGTGGATCGGGCGGGACCGGTTCGTCCGGATCCACCAGGACCTGGCCGGGCAGCTCGACTCCCCGCTCTGGGTGGCCGGGGACGGCGACGGCCGGATCGCCTTCCTGTCCGACCACGAGGGCGTCGGCGACCTGTGGTCCAGCCGCCCCGACGGCTCCGACCTGCGCCGCCACAGCACCGACCCGGACGGCTTCTACGCCCGCAACGCCAGCACCGACGGCACCCGGGTGGTCTTCCACCGGGCCGGCGACCTGTGGCTGCTGGACGACCTGGAGAGCGCCTCCCCGCGCCGGCTGGACGTCCGCCCGGCCGGCTCGCGGGCCCGCCGCCGCCCCCACCCGGTGCACGCCGCGCACTGGCTGGAGTCCGTCGCCCCGGACCGCACCGGCCGGGCCGGCGCCGTGGTGGTGCGCGGCAGCGTGCACTGGCTGACCCACCGCGAGGGCCCGGCCCGGGTGCTGGACGAGACCCCGGGCGTGCGCGCCCGGCTGGCCCGGGTGGTGCCGGGCGAGGACGGCGCCCAGGGCGTGCTCTGGGTGTCCGACGCCGAGGGCGAGGACGCCCTGGAGTACGCCCCCGCCGTGCACGACCCCGAGCGGCGCCGGCTGGCCGCCGGGAGACTGGGCCGGGTCAACTCGCTGGTGGTCTCCCCGGACGGCCGGCGGGCCGCGGTCGGCGTGCACGACGGCCGGGTGCTGGTGGTCGACCTGGCCGACGGCGCCGTGCACGAGCTGGACCGCAGCACCGACGGCGAGGTCGGCGGCCTGGTGTTCAGCCCGGACTCGGCCTGGCTGGCGTGGTCGCGCCCGGTGCACCGGATGGGCCCGTACTCGCTGCGCCAGATCGTGCTGGCCGACCTGGCCACCCGCACCGTCGGCGAGGTCACCTCGCAGCGCTTCCTGGACACCTCGCCCGCCTTCACCGCCGACGGCCGCTACCTGGCCTTCCTCTCGGTGCGCAGCTTCGACCCGGTCTACGACGCCCACGCCTTCGGCCTGTCCTTCCCGAACGGCTGCCGCCCCTACCTGGTGACGCTCGCCGCCGAGACGCCCTCCCCGTTCGGCCCGCAGCGGGCCGGGCGGGCGCCCGGCGGGGAGGAGGACGAGCCCAAGGCCCGCACGGCGGACGGCGAGGAGGCCGCGGACGGGGCGGTGCCGGCCGTGCGGGTGGACCTGGACGGCATCGCCGACCGGATCGTGCCCTTCCCGGTCGAGGGCGGCCGTTTCCACACGCTGCGCGCCGCCAAGGACGGGGTGCTGTGGACCAGGGCGCCGCTGCTCGGCGAACTCGGCGACGAGGCCGCCTCCTTGGACGACGACCGGCCCCGCCCGGTGCTGGAGCGCTTCGACCTCAGGAAGCGCCGGGTCGAGCAACTGGTGCACGGCGTCGACGGGTTCTCGGTCAGCGGGGACGGCACCCGGCTGGCCGTGCTGGACGGGGGCGAGCTGCGGATCGTCCCGGCCGACCGCAAGTCCGGCGGCGAGGACGACGAGACCGCCGTCGACCTCACCCGGCTGCGGGTGACCGTCGACCCGGCCGCCGAGTGGCGGCAGATGTACGCCGAGAACGGCCGGCTGATGCGGGACAACTTCTGGCGCCCCGACCTCGGCGGCGTCGACTGGGCCGGGGTCCTGGAGCGCTACCGGCCGCTGGTCGAGCGGGTCGGCTCGCACGACGAACTGGTCGACCTGCTCTGGGAGGTGCACGGCGAACTCGGCACCTCGCACGCCTACGTCGTCCCGTACGGCCGCTACACCGAGCCCGCCCGGCGCCAGGGCCTGCTCGGCGCCGACCTGGTCCGGGACGGCGGGCAGTGGCGGATCGGCCGGATCCTGCCCGGCGAGTCCTCCGACCCCCGGGCCCGCTCGCCGCTGGCCGCGCCCGGCGCCGCGATCCGCCCGGGCGACGCCCTGCTCGCCGTCAACGGCCGCCCGGTCGACCCGGTCACCGGCCCGGCCCCGCTGCTGGCCGGCACCGCCGGGCAGCCGGTGGAGCTGACCGTGGCCCGCAAGGACGGCAGCGACCGGCGCCACCCCGTGGTCGTCCCGCTCGCCGACGAGGAGGCGCTGCGCTACCACGACTGGGTGGCCGGCCGGCGGGCGAAGACACGGGAGCTGTCCGGCGGCCGGCTCGGCTACCTGCACATCCCCGACATGCAGACGGCCGGCTGGGCGCAGCTGCACCGCGACCTCTCCACCGAGATGGCCAAGGACGGCCTGATCGTGGACGTCCGGGAGAACCGCGGCGGCCACACCTCGCAGCTGGTGATAGAGAAGCTGGCCCGGCGGATCATCGGCTGGTACGCGATCCGGGACACCGAGGGCCGGGTGCCCTACCCGATGGACGCCCCGCGCGGGCCGGTGGTCGCGATCGCCAACGAGCTGTCCGGCTCGGACGGCGACATCGTCAACGCCGCCATCCAGGCGCTCGGCATCGGCCCGGTGGTCGGCACCCGGACCTGGGGCGGGGTGATCGGCATCGACAGCCGGTACCAGCTGGTCGACGGCACCCTGGTCACCCAGCCCAAGTACGCGATGTGGATGGAGAACTACGGCTGGGGCCTGGAGAACCACGGCGTCGACCCGGACGTCGAGGTGCCGTTCGCCCCGCACCACTGGGCGGCCGGCGAGGACCCGCAGCTGGCCGAGGCCGTGCGGATCGCCCTCGACACCCTGGCCGCCACCCCGGCCCGCACGGCGCCGCCGCTGCCCTGGGCGTAGCCGGCGCGGGGCGCTGCGGGGCCCTGCGGGGCGCGGGGGTCCGGCGCGGCCGGGCTCCCGCGCCGGGGCGTGGGTAGGATGCGGGGCTGTTCTTGATCGCGATCTTGATCTGGTCGACGGCTCACGGGGGAGCACACCATGGCGCAGGGCTATCCGCCGCCGCAGTACCCGCAACAGCAGCAGTACCCGCAGCAACAGCCGTACCCGCAGCAGCAGTACCCGCAGAACCAGCCGTACCCGCAGCAGCAGTACCCGCCGGGCGGCCCGGGGCCGAACCCGTACGGCCAGGGGCCGTACGCCCAGCCCCCGCAGCCGTACCCGCCGCAGCCCCAGCCGTACGGTCAGCCCCAGCCGTACCCGCAGGCGCAGCCGCCGTACGGGCAGGCCCCGTACCCGCAGCAACAGCCCCACCCGCAGCCCGCGCTGCCGCCGTGCCCCCGGGAGGCGGGCGGCTTCCGGCGCTTCCTGGCGATGGTGCTGGACGCCGGCCTCGCGCTGGGCGCGGGCTTCGCCGCCGCCGTCGCCTCCGACGTCGCGGCGGGTCGTACCAAGCCCGTCGCGGCCGCGGCCGGCCACGCCGTCCAGCACGCGAGCGGGCCGGTGGTGCCGTTCTGGGCGGCGTTCCTGGGCGTCTGCGTGCTGGTCTCGTTCCTCAACCAGGTGGTGCTGGCCCGGCTGGTCGGGTTCAGCGTGGGCAAGGGGATCCTGGCGATGCGGGTGGTGCGCCGCAAGCGGGTGATGCGCCCCAACACCTGGCGGCTGACCCGGCGCTGGCTGGTCGGCTTCGTCGTCCTGGTGCTCTCGTTCGTCTTCGACGAGTTCGACCTGGAGGAGGGGGACATCATCGGCATGCGCTCGGTGCGCTGGAAGCACCTGCAGGAGTACCAGCAGGCGCTCGGGCGGCTCGGCTAGGCTGCGCCCGTACGGCCCGTGCAACCGTGATCGACGACCGAACCGAGGAGATTCCGATGGCCGGCGAGCCGCAGTCCGACTGTGTGTTCTGCAAGATCGTGGCGGGCGAGATCCCGGCGACCGTGCTGCGCAAGACCGAGCGCGTCCTCGCCTTCCGCGACATCGCCCCCAAGGCCCCCGTGCACGTCCTGGTGATCCCGCACGTCCACTACCCGAACGCCGCGGCGCTGGGCGCCGCCGAGCCCGAGGTCGCCGGCGAACTGCTGGCCGAGGCGGGCGCGGTGGCGCGGGACGAGGGCATCGAGGACTACCGGCTGATCTTCAACACCGGCGCGGGCGCCGGGCAGACCGTGTTCCACGCCCATGTGCACGTGCTCGGCGGGATGCCGATGAACGAGAGCATGGTCTGATCCCAGGTGTCCCAGCGCGAACTCGTCGTCCTCGGCACCGCCAGCCAGGTGCCCACCCGGCACCGCAACCACAACGGCTACCTGCTCCGCTGGGACGGCGAGGGCCTGCTGTTCGACCCCGGCGAGGGCACCCAGCGCCAGATGCTGCACGCCGGGGTCTCGGCCACCCAGATCACCCGGATCGCGGTGACCCACTTCCACGGCGACCACTGCCTGGGCCTCGCCGGGGTGATCCAGCGGATCAACCTTGACCGGGTCCCGCACCCGGTGGACGTCTACTTCCCGGCATCCGGCGAGGTCTACTTCGAGCGGCTGCGGCACGCCACCGCGTACCACGAGACCGCCGTGCTGCGGCCGCGGCCGATCGACGAGCCCGGCCCGCTGCCCGCGCCCGGCGCCCGCTTCGCGCTGGACGCCGTCCGGCTGGACCACCCGGTGGAGTCCTTCGGCTACCGGCTGTCCGAGCCGGACGGCCGCCGGCTGGTGCCCGAGCGGCTCGCCGCGGCCGGCGTGCGCGGCCCGGCCGTGGGCCGGCTCCAGCACGAGGGCGCGGTCGAGGTGGACGGCCGCACCGTCACCCTGGACGAGGTCAGCGAGCACCGCCGGGGCCAGCGCTTCGCCTTCGTGATGGACACCCGGCTCTGCGAGGGGGTGCACGAACTCGCCGAGGGGGCCGACCTGTTGGTGGTCGAGGCGACCTTCACCGACGCCGACGCCCACCTCGCCGAGGACCACGGCCACCTCACCGCCGGCCAGGCCGCCAAGGTCGCGGCCGAGGCCGGGGCGCGGACCCTCGTGCTGACCCACTTCTCGCAGCGCTACCCGGACCTGGGCCAGCACCTGGCCGACGCCCGCAAGCACTTCGACGGGGACCTGGTGCTCGCCGAGGACCTCGCCCGGGTGCCCGTCCCCGCCCGCCGCCACCCGTGAACGGTCCGCCGCCACCCGTGGAGCACCCGCCGTCACCCGGGGACGGCGCGGCGCCGGGGGTGGACGCCGCACGGGCTCCCCGCGAAAAGGGCTCGCGCCGCCCCGCGATCTGCCGCAGCATCGTCGGGTGCGGCCCCGCCGCCCGCCGCAGCGATCACGCTCGCGGCGTACCCTGGTGCCCCGGAGAGACCGAGCGGCACACGAGACCACGGATGGGATGAGGCAGGCCCAGCGCCGACCCATGAGTGACACATCGCAGACCCGTACCGATGGACAGTCGCGCCCCGAACCGACCGACGACGGCCGGGTGAGCGCCCGGATCGTCATCCCCGAGAAGCATCCGATGGTCACCCTGCTCGGCACGGCGGACTCGCTGCTGCGCGTGATCGAGCAGGGGTTCCCCGCCGCCGACATCCACGTCCGCGGCAACGAGGTGACCGCCACCGGGGAGCGCGCCGAGGTCGCCCTCGTGCAGAAGCTCTTCAACGAGATGATGCTGGTGCTGCGCACCGGCCAGCCCCTGACGGAGGACTCCGTGGAGCGCTCCATCGCCATGCTCCGCGAGGAGGGCCCGGACAGCCCGGCGCCGTCCCAGGTGTTCACCGCGAACATCCTGTCCAACCGCGGCCGCACGATCCGCCCCAAGACGCTCAACCAGCAGCGCTACGTCGACGCGATCGACAAGCACACGATCGTCTTCGGCCTCGGCCCGGCCGGCACCGGCAAGACCTACCTGGCGATGGCCAAGGCCGTCCAGGCCCTCCAGGCCAAGGAGGTCAACCGGATCATCCTGACCCGCCCGGCGGTCGAGGCGGGCGAGCGGCTGGGCTTCCTGCCCGGCACCCTCTACGAGAAGATCGACCCGTACCTGCGCCCGCTGTACGACGCGCTGCACGACATGATGGACCCGGACTCCATCCCGCGCCTGATGGCGGCCGGCACCATCGAGGTCGCGCCGCTCGCGTACATGCGCGGCCGCACCCTCAACGACGCCTTCATCATCCTGGACGAGGCCCAGAACACCTCGCCCGAGCAGATGAAGATGTTCCTCACCCGCCTCGGGTTCAACTCCCGGGTGGTGGTCACCGGCGACACCAGCCAGATCGACCTCCCGGGCGGCACCCGCAGCGGGCTCAAGGTCGTCCAGGAGATCCTGGCCGGCGTCCCGGACATCCACTTCTCCGTCCTCACCAGCACCGACGTGGTCCGCCACAAGCTGGTCGGCCGGATCGTGGACGCCTACGAACGCTGGGACGCGCGGCAGGAGGCCGAGGAGAACTCCCCGGCCGCCCGCAAGCCCGCCCAGCGGCGCCCCGGAAAGACCGCCGCGGCGCGCGCACCCCGACAGTCCCATCGCACCGAAAGCTGAGCACACAGCCCGTCATGTCGATCGACATCGCCAACGAGTCCGGTTGGGACGCCGATGAGGAAGCCATCCTCGACGTCGCCCGCTTCGCCCTGGACAAGATGCGGATCCACCCGCAGTCCGAACTGTCCGTGATCCTGGTGGACGGTGCGGCGATGGAGGAGCTGCACATCCAGTGGATGGACCTGCCCGGACCGACCGACGTGATGTCGTTCCCGATGGACGAGCTGCGTCCGGGCAAGGAGGGCGAGGAGCTGCCGCAGGGCCTGCTCGGCGACATCGTGCTCTGCCCCGAGGTCGCCGAGCAGCAGGGCAAGGCGGCCCCCTCCAAGCACTCGATGGACGAGGAGCTCCAGCTGCTCACCGTCCACGGCGTGCTGCACGTCCTCGGCTACGACCACGAGGAGCCGGAGGAGGAGGAAGAGATGTTCGCCCTCCAGAAGCGGATCCTGGACGACTGGCGGGCGGGCCGGGGCCTCGGCGGCATCTCCCCGGCCCCCACCACCCACTGAGCGCGGGGCCCGAACTCCTGTGAGCGGTGAGAGTACGAGCTTCATCCTCGGTGCCGTGGCCCTGGTCGTCCTGGGCTGGCTGGCCGCGTGCGCCGAGGCGGGCATCTCCCGGGTCTCCCGGTTCCGGGCGGAGGAGGCCGTGCGCAACGGCCGGCGCGGCTCCGCGCGGCTGCTGGCCGTCGCCTCCGACCCGTTCCGCTACCTCAACCTGGCCACCCTGATCCGGGTGGCCAGCGAGATGGCGGCCGCGGTGCTGGTCACCGCGGTGTGCGTGCGCAACATCCACCCGACCTGGCAGGCCGTGCTGTTGGCCTTCGGCGTGATGGTGCTGGTGTCCTTCGTCGCGGTGGGCGTCTCGCCGCGCACGATCGGGCGCCAGCACCCGATCTCCACCGCGACCGCGGCCTCCTTCGTGCTGCTGCCGCTGGCCGCGGTGCTCGGCCCGATCCCGCGGCTGCTGATCCTGCTGGGCAACGCGCTGACCCCGGGGAAGGGGTACCGGGAGGGGCCGTTCGCCTCCGAGGCGGAGCTGCGGGCGCTGGTCGACCTCGCCGAGAAGGACGACCTGATCGAGGACGAGGAGCGCCGGATGGTGCACTCGGTCTTCGAACTGGGCGACACCATCGTGCGCGAGGTGATGGTGCCGCGCACCGACCTGGTGATGATCGAGCGGCACAAGACCGTCCGGCAGGCGCTCACCCTGGCGCTGCGCTCGGGCTTCTCGCGGATCCCGGTGGTCGGCGACAACGAGGACGACGTGGTCGGCATCGTCTACCTCAAGGACCTGGTGCGCCGCACCCACATCAACCGGGAGGCGGAGGCCGAGGAGGTCGGCGCGGTGATGCGCCCGGCCGTGTTCGTCCCGGACTCCAAGCCGGCCGGCGACCTGCTGCGGGAGATGCAGCAGCGCCGCTCGCACGTCGCGATCGTGATCGACGAGTACGGCGGCACGGCGGGCCTGGTCACCATCGAGGACGTCCTGGAGGAGATCGTCGGCGAGATCACCGACGAGTACGACCGGGAGATCGCGCCGGTCGAGGACCTCGGCGACGGCTCGTACCGGATCACCGCCCGGCTGCTGGTGGAGGACCTGGGCGAGCTGTTCGGGATCGAGCTGGAGGACGAGGACGTCGAGACCGTCGGCGGCCTGCTGGCCAAGCACCTGGGCCGGGTGCCGATCCCCGGGTCGGCCTGCGAGATCCCGCTGCCCGAGCCGGCCGCGGACGGCCTGACCGGCATCCTGCTGACCGCCGAGTCCTCGGCCGGGCGCCGCAACCGGATCGGTTCGATGGTCGCCTCGCCGGTGCGCCGGTCGGAAACGGTGCGGGCCGCGGGCGAGTAGCGGGTGGGCGGTCGCCGCGCGACCATGGAGGGCATGACGCACAAACTTCGCGCGGAGTACGGCCCGCAGGGGGCGGCCGGCGGAGTCAAGTCCTGGCACGTGGTGCGGGACGAGGACCCGTCGACCGCGCTCTGCGGCCGGAGCATGCCCGACGACGCCGAGACGCGGCCCGAGCAGGAATGGGGCACCGGGCTGCGCTGCTGCCAGCAGTGCGGCTCGCTCTACATGCACGAGACGCCCCACATGCAGGGGAGCCATCCCTACAGCTAGCCGTGCCTCCCGGCCGCGCCCCGCGGCGACGGCCGGGCTCTGGAGGTCGCCATGAAGCTGCAAGACGAACTGCCGACCGTCGATCGACGGCTCGCCCTGGTGTGGCGGGTCGGGGCGGGGCTCGGGGGGATCTTCCTGATCGTGTTCGGGATCCTGGGGCTGGCCGACCACCCCGGCTTCCTGGCCACCCACGGTGACCGGATCGCCGGGCTGTCGACCAACGGGGCGCTGAGCATCCTGTCCATCGTGGCGGGTGCGGTCCTGCTGGTCGGAGCGGTGATCGGCGGGAACTTCGCGTCCAACCTCAACATGGTGATCGGCGTGCTGTTCGTCCTGTCCGGCTTCTACGGGCTGACGGTGCTCGGCCGGCCGGACGCGAACATCCTCAACTTCCGGATGTCGAACGTGCTGTTCGCGTTCGTCTTCGGGATCGTCGTGACCACCTTCGGGATGTACGGCCGGGTGAGCAGCCACCTGCCGCACGACAACCCGTTCTGGCGCGAGCGGGCCTCGCACGAGGAGCCGCTGCCGTCCGGCGCCGCGAAGACCTTCGTCAAGGTGCTCAACCCGAACCCCGGCCGCACCCACCCGGTGGGCCACTGAGCCGGGTTGACCGAGGGCGCCGGGAGGGTGCCGCCTATGCTCGGCGGCATGAGTGACATCGTCGAACTCGACCCCGAAGACAAGAAGATCATCACCCTGGCCCGCTCGGCCCGCGCCCGCAACGGCGTGGCCGAGGGGGCCGCGGTGCGTGACGAGACCGGCCGCACCTACGTGGCCGGGACGGTCGCGCTGGAGTCGCTGCGGCTGAGCGCGCTACGGACGGCGGTGGCGATGGCGGTGGCCAGCGGTGCGAAGTCGCTGGAGGCGGCCGCCGTGGTGAGCGAGGCCGAGCAGCCCGCCGAGGCCGATCTGGCGGCCGTGCGGGACCTGGGCGGGGCCGGTACGCCGGTGCTGCTGGCCGGGCCGGACGGGACGCTGCGGGTGGTGGCCGAGGCCCGCTGAGCGGCCCCCGGCGGCCCCCTCGGGGCCGGTGCGAGGAGACCGCGCCCCCTGCATTCAGCAGATAATCTCACCGGAGGGGTGGACTCGGTGAGGGGCTGGGGCATGGGGGCGTTGGCGTTCGTCGCCGGGCTGGTGCTGTTCGTGATGGGCATGGGCAAGTGGCAGGAGACCGGCACGGTCTACTGGCTCTGGGGTTCACTCGCCTTCCTGCTGCTGCTGGTGGTGTTCTCGCTGGTCGGACGGGGCGGCGGCAAGGGCTGAGCGCCCCGGACGGACCGGCCCCGGACGGCGGGGCTCCGGTGATCAGGGAGAATGGGGCGCATGAATGCCCCTTCCTCCTCGTACCGCTCCGGGTTCGCGTGCTTCGTCGGCCGTCCCAACGCGGGCAAGTCGACCCTGACCAACGCCCTGGTGGGGACGAAGGTCGCGATCACCTCCGACCGCCCGCAGACCACCCGCCACACCGTGCGCGGCATCGTGCACCGCCCGGACGCCCAGCTCGTGCTGGTCGACACCCCCGGCCTGCACAAGCCCCGCACCCTGCTCGGCGAGCGCCTCAACGACCTGGTCCGCACCACCTGGGCCGAGGTCGACGTGATCGGCTTCTGCCTGCCCGCCGACCAGAAGCTCGGCCCCGGCGACAAGTTCATCGCCAAGGAGATCGCCGGGATCAAGAAGACCCCCAAGGTCGCCATCGTCACCAAGACCGACCTGGTCGACTCCAAGCGCCTGGCCGAGCAGCTGATCGCCATCCACCAGCTCGGCATCGAGCTGGGCTTCGAGTGGGCCGAGATCATCCCGGTCTCGGCGGTCGGCGACCAGCAGGTCGACCTGGTCGCCGACCTCCTCACCAAGCTGCTGCCCGAGGGCGACCAGCTCTACCCGGAGGGCGACCTCACCGACGAGCCCGAGCAGATCATGGTCGCCGAGCTGATCCGCGAGGCCGCCCTGGAGGGCGTGCGGGACGAACTGCCGCACTCGCTCGCCGTCGTGGTCGAGGAGATGCTGCCGCGCGAGGGCCGCCCGGCGGACCGTCCGCTGCTGGACATCCACGCCAACGTCTACATCGAGCGGCAGAGCCAGAAGGCGATCGTGATCGGCGCCAAGGGCTCCCGGCTCAAGCACGTCGGCACCACCGCCCGCAAGCACATCGAGGCGCTGCTCGGCACGCCGGTCTACCTGGACCTGCACGTCAAGGTGGCCAAGGACTGGCAGCGCGACCCCAAGCAGCTGCGCAAGCTCGGCTTCTGACCGGGGAGTTCGGCGACGGGCGGTGAGCCGCCCCGGGCCCCGCGCGGCGCCCCGCGCCGCCCGCCGGGGCCCGGGGGGCCCGCGGCCC